>CAZGAU010000041.1:0-35791 GCA_964523725.1 uncultured Saprospiraceae bacterium | reverse complement strand
GGCTCAAAGGGGGCGTTTTGCTCCATTGCTCAGGAAAGTGGAAATGTTGTGGGTTTTCCCTCCCCTGTGAGTCTCCGCAAGGGACTCGGAGATTGACGCTACAGCGACGTATTGTGTACACTGAGAGATGATGATAGATAGGTCAGTAACCAATTGATGAGTTGTGAAGTGCTCACCAACTGATTACTGACCATTTAGATGGATTACTGCTTCCGCGTCAAAGTCATGGGGCGGTCGCTGCGTCGGAGTTCGCAAGCATCCTCAATCAGCGTGATGGTAGCCGTATCTCCTTCGATGCTGAAGCTGTACACACCATCCTTCCCGTAGCATGGGCTTTCTTCCGGCGTGTCGCTGATGGTGATCTTCGAGCCATCGATCGTGTAGGTGCCGAGTACGTCCGCCTTGCCATCGCTGGCGAAATCAACGGTAAAAGTGCCGTCTTCATTCATGGTCATGGTATTGGTCACCTCCGTGCCGTCTGGGGTCGGAGCTTGATAAGTCCACGTGCCAACCATCGATTGAGCCGATAGGGCGAATGAAGTCATAAGAAAGAACAGAATGAATAGGAAATTGTGCGTTTTCATGATATTGAATTTTATGGTAAAAAATAGATGATGATTGGTAATATTCAGGAATTCTGCATTGTAACGGTGTCTTGCTGTTGTAGCCGCTGGTAGCCCAGCATGCACATGTAAATGATCGTCGTTGAAAGAATGATGTTATTAATATTCGCGATCAACGGAAATCCTTGAGTCATTGCTACCGCAAAGGTGATGCTACCCAAAATGATGATTACACCGGTCCAGGCGGGGAAGAATTTTGCCCTGATGACCGCAATTCCAAATACGATAAGCCCAAATACGTTGATCATCCCGGGAATCTTATAAACAGGGTTTGCTGCAGCAAACTCGAGCCCCGATAACCCGGAATGCATGACCTGAATGGGTAAATAGGTCAAAGCGAGATAGGTCAAAGAAATCATCACCGTTCCGACTGCGCTCAAGGTGTTTTGCTTTCGGCTTTGCAGGAAATGCAATCCCCAGATTCCAATTCCGGCAAGGAGGTGAAACGCCGCGGTTAGATAATAGACGGTGGCATTGTAGCCGCCCTCGGCAATTTCTATTACTTCGGAGCCAATCCAACAAGTGTATCCCAGAATGGCAGCAATGATTAAGTATTTCATTTTTCCCATTTTTTAATGATAGAAATATATTTGTTGTAGCCGCTGATAGTCTTATAAATTCAGGCTGATCATTGATCCTACGAAGTTGCTGTTGTTATAATGATCCACCATTATGATATTCAATTTGTCCGAAACCTCAGCAATTTGCTTCCAGGAGGGTATATATTCAAGGGCATTCTTAATGCCATAATTGATGGCTCCATTCTGCATATCAGGACTATTTACACAAAAAGGAAGCAACTGCATGAGATCAGAAGAAGCCGTTTTAAGTTTTGTTTTATGTGCTTCCACAGCATAACTAATTTGCGTTGAAAGGGACTCCGTCCATGCGTCTCCAGAATGGTAAGTCTGATCGAGATAAGAATACCTGGTAATAAAATCAGTTGGATAATCTCCCTCTTTTTCTGGTTCGTTATAATTCCAAAGAACGATTAAATTATAACTTCCTTGTCCATTGTTCTTGTATTGCAGGCTTTTTTGTTGAATTTGGAAAATAGATGAATTCTTTAACCATTCTAAATTATTCTTTCTGATGATACTAGAACCCAAAACCGTTTCGATCATTTCGACTAATTTTTTTTGGTTATTGTTGGACATACGGGGTAGACTCACCATATTCCATTCCCATAACTCTTGGAAATCCAGGACAATAATTTCTTTGGGATGCTGAATAGCAAATTCTTTTATTTTAATAAGTTGACTTATTACAGGATCATCTCCCCGGGCCATATTATGCGCAAAGACAAAATGGTCGGTTAAGGGTACATTGACTATCTCTAAATTGAGATATCTGATTCCATCATTGAGTTGTTGTCCAATATCTTTAGTTTGCGCTCGACCATAAGCATTAGGAAATAATTCGGAAAAAGCTCCTGAATCATGCGTACCGGGAATTGTAATGTGATGAAGTTTTTTGTATCCAATAATCTTGTCAAGATCTCCCATCCAAGTAGCAGCTGATCCGATATAGGGACTTAGCTTTTGGTTTTCATTGTGCAAAAACATCCCATTTCCGACATTTATAATGTGGAAATAGCCAGATTCACCATTTACCGGTACTACTAGCCACTTCGCATTTTGTTGTGCCATCGGATTCTGCCAGCTGGTCCGTATTTCCCCCAGTTTAAGTTTACCATTTATTTGTTGCAAATACGTTTGAGTGTTGCGATTTTTAATGCGATACCCTCCACTGACTGGCTCTAATTGCCACATCGCACTCCACCAACTGGAAGAAGTTTTCCCTGTTACCAATGCCCCTGCTTCATTATGTATATATGTTGATTTCCATCGGTTCTTGAGCCTGATGTAACCTGAGGCTTCTTTCACCGTTTCCTTCGACCACTGGGCGCTCCACCAGTCAGTTTCTATTTTGCTGAGTTCTAATTGTACTTGCTGCGAGAAAGATGTCTGTGAACTGACTAATAGTATCATTAGAACCATCAACCCAGCCATCCTATTTTTTGCGCTTTTTATGAAAGATTTCATAATTAATTAAGTTTTAGTGTTAGAAAATAATTGGGCAGTCGGCGCTGCGAAAGAATAATTGTTCCAGGCAATAATGCTAACTGCTTTACAAAGGTCAGCGAAAGGGGACCTCCCCCCTCCAATCAGTTCATTTTAATTCCGGTAAATGTGTTGCCAGAAACGGTAAAGGATTGATTCTTAGGCGTTGTAGACATTACAGGCATGGCTGAAAATTTTTTCCAGGTTGCGATATCTTTGTATTGAATATTATAATCGGTTACCAGCCCTTTATGAGAGATGGAATCAGAACTGCCCATATTCACATCTTTCCATTCGGACCAGCCCTCTAATGTATAGATGCGAAAACTGACCAGCCAAATACTCTTATTGGTAACAGAAAAACTATAGGTTCTAGCTGGCGGGTTATAGTTGAGGTCGTTACCGGCGGATGCAGGTTCGCTGTCGGCCTGATGTAACTTTTGGTTTTGGTTGTGCAAATACGTCCCAGTGTTGCGATTTTTAATACGGAAAAAATCAGATGTACCACTAACCGGCTCCCACTGCCACATGGCACTCCACCAATTTGGCTCTATTTTTCCTAATTCTATTTTGCCGGTTTCATTGTGCAAATATGTTTTGGTGGTGCGATTTTTAATGCGGAAAAAACCAGCTGCGCCGCTGACCGGTTCCAGTTCCCACATGGCGTCCCACCATTCGGAAGCCGCTTGTCCTACCAACAAGGCGCCAGATTCGTTGAGCAAATCAGTTGACTTCCAGCGATTCTTGATTCGGACATAAGCAGGGGCGTCTTTTACGGCTTCCTTCGACCACTGGGCGCTCCACCAGTCAGTTTCTATTTTGCTGAGTTCTAATTGTACTTGCTGCGAGAAAGATGTCTGTGAACTGACTAATAGTATCATTAGAACCATCAACCCAGCCATCCTATTTTTTGCGATTTTTCTGAAAGATTTCATAATCAATTAAGTTTTAGTGTTAGAAAATAATCAAGCAGTTAGCTTTGTGAAAGAATAATTATTCAATAGCGCTAACTGCCTTACAAAGGTGCGCCCAAATCGAAAAAATAGGCTGGACGCATTTTTCAAATAGCTGGAGAAATCTTTCAGCGCAGAAGAAAAGAGTAGCACTTATTTATCAGGAGCATGATAAATAAGTGCTAAAGAGTTGATTTACAGTCTGTTTCTGAACTCGCCGGGCGGCACGCCATAGGCTTGATGAAAGGTCTTGGAAAAGTAATTTGGATCAGAAAAACCGACATCGTAAGCGATTTCCGATACGGTTAGATCGGTATCTTTTAGTAATATTTTGCCTTTTTCCAGACGGAAATGGCGAATGAACTGAGAGGGCGTTTGGCCGGTGAGCGCCTTGAGCTTGCGATAGACCTGAATTTGACTCATGCCGACTGCCTCCGCCAATTCGGGGATGGTAAAGTCCGCATTGTCGAGTTCGGCGGTGATTTTTTCTCGCAGCCGGTGGAGGAATTCACCTTCCTGGTCGTTATCGGTCGTTCCGTTTTGAGGTAACGCTGTTGCGTAGGTTGTTTGCAATGCCTGGCGCAACTGGATCAACTTTTCGACTCGGATCAGCAGCTCTCGTTTATCGAAGGGCTTCAGCAGATAGGCATCCGCGCCATAGCTCAAGCCGGTTAATTTATCTTCCTGAGCAGCTTTTGCCGTCAGTAAAATAATCGGAATATGGCTGGTACGGAGATCCGTTTTCAATGTTTCGCACAATTCAAAACCATCTTTGATGGGCATCATTACATCACTGATAATCAGATCCGGCACAAGTTCGATGGCACGATGGATACCTTCCTCGCCATTCCGGGCGATTTCGATTTCATAATCCAGGCTCAGGACGGATTGCATATAAATAACCAGGTCGGCGTTATCTTCCACGATCAAAATGACCGGGCGCTCTTCGCTATCCCAGGCTGGCTTCAGCATCACCGGATGATCGGTTATGCCAATGGATGTTTCCGGAACTTTGTTTAAATCGCCGCTGGTTTGCGCAGGCGCTTTACGGCTGATGGGAAGATAGCAATCGAACGTAGTGCCTTTATTTACTTCACTGTTTACCTCAATTTTACCGCCCAGCAGGTTGATCAATTCTTTGGTATAAGCCAAGCCAATGCCCGTTCCCTCGGGTTTGTGCGTGTCAGAATCATTGACCTGGTAAAAACGATCAAAAATATGCGGCAGCTTTTCCGCAGGGATGCCCACGCCGGAGTCCTGTACTCTGATCTTTAGCATCCCGTCTTCTTCCTTGAGGTGCAGGATTATTTTTCCGCCTACGGGTGTAAATTTAAACGCATTGGAAAGCAGATTGTAAATGATATACTGCAGCTTTTCCTCATCGAAATCCATGAAAATCGCTTCTTCCTCCGCGTAAAACGTAAGGCGAATGTCTTTCTCCTGGGCGATCGAGTAAAAAGATTCCGTAAGATAACGCACATAAGCCACCACATCGGCTTGCACCATATTCAAGGGCAGGTCGCCTTGTTCCAGTTTGGAAAGGTCGAGCAGTTGATTGATGAGCCGAAGCATATTGCGGCTGTTGCGCAAGATCAGCTTTTTCTCCAGCTCATTGCCTTTGATGTGCTCGCCCATACCCATGATGACCGTCAGCGGGGTGCGGAACTCGTGCGTGATATTCGTAAAGAAGCGATTTTTGAGTTCATTCAGATCGCGGAGTTGATTTTTTTTGCTGCGTTCTTCCTGCAAACTGAGTTCTCGCTCTCTAAGTTGAATGCGTTGCTCATTGGCGCGTTTTTCTTCCTCCAATGCTTTTTCTCTGGCAGCCAGCAGGTTCGCCTGGGATTCATGATGCTCCTTTTCAAGTTTTTGTTGTTTATACCCAATTGCCAGTCCAAAAAGCACCAGCGCCAAGATCATGCTGATGTAATTCAACATATTCAATTCGGCGGGCAGCCCAATGGCATTCCCTTTGAAAGCCATGCGCAAGTTGCTCATGGACACCAGACAAGCCGAAACGATCAGCGGCACAAAGGCAATCAGGTAAAAGCGGGCAGGTTTGAATCCTTTTAAAAGAATCCGAATGGCGACGATGGCGACAAAGACAAAGGCAACCGCCAGCAGCACGGATCGAATATTCGTACTTGGGAAATAAAAGAAGCCATCCCAGGAATAAGGATTATAGGGAAATATTTCCGGTGCAACGTAGTTAACGCCTCCTAATACGAATAGCAAAAAGGGAACAAGCGCCAGAATCCAGGCCACGCGAATCGCTTTGGGCGCATAGGTTTTAAATTCCAGATAATGCACACTGAAGCCTAGAAAGCCCCACAAGGTTACACTCGACACCAGCAACCAACTCATCGCCAGATCAAACCAATTCGTAACAACAGGCGCTATTTCATTGATAACAAAATAGGAACCCAACGGCGAAGGGATCAGCACGGATAATAAAAAGCCAAACCAGAGCAAAGAGTGAAAGGCATGTTCTTTTTTTCTGGACATAAAAAACCAAAACAAGTAAAACAAAACGGCAAACGAAAGAATCGAGAGCATGACCGCCGCATTCAGCTGATATTTGGCCTCCGTATTTTTGAGCAGCGGATAATCAATTTCGTAAAGAAATTCGGTGGGCGGCATCACTTCGTGCGAATCAAAATCGGCTACGCGAGCAAAAATCTGTTTGCTTTCTCCCGGGCCCAGTTCGAGGTGGAACATATTTCGCCAATCGGGCATTGCTTTTTCGGAAACAGGCATCGAATAGCCGGATGGGAAGGTGTCCAGCTTGCCGGCTTCGTCTCTGGTATAAACCATCACATCGTTCCAGGAGGCGACAAACATACCCACGGCTATCGTGAAGACATGCGAAACGGTATCCGGATTGCGTACCTGGGTATATTGCCAAAAAGGCTCCAGCATATAATCGTCGCTTTCCATCTGATCAAAAAACTGGAATCCGCCTCGATCAAAAGTGGCAGTTACCTCATTAATTGTCAGCGATTTATCAGGATCAGGCAAGACTTGATTACTGATATCCAGTTGTCGAAACCGGTACTGCATTTGTTGCCTTGTCCGGAACTGTCCGGGTATTTGCAAGTCTATGATCGGATGGCGGATAATGCCCATGTATTCAGTAACAATAGCAGCTTTCATACCGAGGGAGCTATTGCCACCATCTTTAGGTTTTACCTGCGCCCACCATTCATTGGCAGCCATAGTAGCGGAATCCAGCCCATAGAATTCGGTGGGAATAAGGGTAAAACTCCAGACGTTATCCCCTTCATGCTTCATCAGGGAAGGAAGCGCAGCGTTCCGCCAGGGGCCTTGCAGGCTATCTCCGGCATATTTGGGATGAACGGACCAAAAATAGAGCGAATCTTGGCCAATCAGACTTTTTCCTCTTATACATTTATTCAGATCAAAATAGACAGTAACGGTGGAATCCACGCGAAAGTCCGCAGGAACAGTCCACATTTTCTGTGCTAACAATTGCCCCTGGATCAAAAATCCCATTACCAGCCAGAAAAAACGAATTCTCATAGCACTTGCTTTTTTGGAAGTTAACTAGATATAATTCTGTCAAACAAGAGGGAATAATCATTGGGATACCTTCAAATGCTTAAATGGCCCTGAGTTATCGATTCAATATGCACAAAATAGTAAAATATAGGGTTTTCAGCCCTTGAAAGGTATAGATAAATTGCTACAGCCCAATATGGAAAGGAATAAAGTCGGAACGATTTAACGATTGTTCCGGCTCAGCGCGTTATTCTTACCAAGAGACTTCTGGCGTTTGAAATATCATTGTAACTATGCCTAAGATTATGTAATTAAGCACCGATTTGCCACAAGGTTTTTGAAAAATTGAAGATTAAAGTGAAAATTCAACGCTCGTTTTCATAATAAATCTTGTAAAATTTCCGGCCGTCGGTTTCGGTGCCCTGTTCTATCAGGCTGCGGTCGCCGTGGATGTACACGTGGAAGTTTTTGTCGAGCTTGAGCACGCTTTTGAAAATGCGGGATTGTTTCTTCACGGCTTGCGCGGAGATGTCGAATTGATCTTCGACTGTCAGGTCATTTTGCTCGCGGTAAGATTGGTTGAAATTGCGGAAAGCGTCAATCACATCGGGCTCCTGGAAGATTTTTGCTTCAAACTCTTGTGTGTCAAAGGTTTCATGCGACTGAAAATAATCCACCGAGCGGTTGAGCAGGTCGATCTGGTCGGCTTTATTCACAGGAAAATCCTCAGCTAATTGTTTGACTACAAAGTGTTTGGTCATATTCATGAACTGCTTGGTGTGGTGGTAATCGTCGTTGCGGGGCTCGATGTTCAGGAAATCGTCGCGCCAGTAGCGGGCTTCGACTGATTTATTGGATTTATCCACGATGCAAACCTGAAAGCCGCTTTCGCGGTCGGTGTGGAAGATCAGGCAACCTTTGTCGAGCTTTTCTACGTTGATGCCATCTTCGTAAAAGAGCGAGAAATCTTTGGCATTCTGGTCGAGTTTCAGAAAAGGTTGTTTGATCTCGGATTTAAAAATGCCGATCGCGTCGGTAAGTTCGTCGTCCAGCACAATGTCGGTGAAATGCACCACGAAGAGGTCTCCGGATTTAATTTGCGGGTGTACGGATTGTTCATACAAATGCCTGGCAATATCTGCGGAGGTTGGGTGCAAATTTTCCGGCTCGTCAAAAATCTGCGAAGCAAACCGGTACACGGGGTTCATCGTCAAATCCTCATTGGCAAAGGTAAAACTGAAGAATTCCGGTTCCTCGAAGGGTTGCAGGAAAAAGCGCAGAAGCAGTTCGCGCAGGCGGTCGTCCTGCACGTCGAGCAAAGATGCTGAAAGATGCAGCGGTTCTTCGTTATTTTTATTGCCGACCTGGTGTACGGCGACGCGTTCAATATTGCAGTTGGCGTAGTCAATCATGATATTCATTTATTTACCCGGAAAGGCAAAAGTAAGCATAATTCGGGCTAAATAGATGTGGCGCATTTCTAAAATGTGCTACATCTATTTAGACTTGAAGCTTCACCAAATCCTCAGGCGTGTCAATACCGATAGTTTCTTTGTCGGTGATGCTTACATGAATATCAAAGCCATTTTCCAGCCAGCGGAGTTGTTCCAGCGATTCCCAGACTTCGTAGTTTCCGGGGCGTAAATTACTGATTTCCAAAAGTGTGCGGCGGCTGAAGCCATACAATCCAATATGCTTGTAATGATCTGCGGTCTTTAGCCATTCACTTTCCAGCACGCCCCGCACGTAAGGAATGGGGTTGCGGCTGAAGTACATGGCGCGGTGCTTTTTATCAAAAACGACTTTCACTACATTCGGATTGAAAAGTGCATCTTTGGTTTCAATTTTTTTGGCGAGCGTGGCGATCTGCACTTCCTTTTGCAAAGGCTCTACGACAAGATCAATCTGCACCGGATCAATAAATGGTTCATCTCCCTGGATATTGACAATCAGTTCATAATCTTCGATTTGGCGGGCGACCTCGGCGCAGCGGTCGGTGCCGCTTTGATGATTGGGATCGGTCATGATGACATTGCCGCCGAAATCCTTGACGTGATCAAAAATCCGGTCGTCGTCGGTGGCTACAATCACATGATCGATGCGGCTGGCAAGCATAGCCTGAGCGTAAACGCATTGCAACATAGTTTTGTCGCCAATTTTGACCAGGGGTTTGCCGGGAAACCGCGTGGAGGCGTAGCGGGCGGGGATAATTCCGAGGGTTTTCATATGTTATGGTGCTTTAGTGTTATGGTGCGATCGTTTTGTATTAATTTTTATTAATTCTGTGAATTTTTAAGTAAATGTTTTTGTTATTAAAACGGAATGGAAGGGGTGTTGTTTTTCAAGTTTTGTTTTATATTTTTGTAACATGATAATTTCGGGTAAGAATATTTCAATAACCCAATAAACATCCAAAAACCAGCATTCTAAACCCAATTACTATGTGGAAAACGACATTTTTGCTGCCTGCACTATTATTGCAAATTACAGTTCAGGCTACGGGCGATAGCCTCCGCTACCTTACGCCGAAAGATACGATTTTTCTATCCGTTGATGCAGCCGGAGAAAAAATTTTTGAACACCGGATCGAACGAAAACAAACGCTTTTCTCGCTGGGAAAATTCTACGGGCTGGCGGTGGAAGAGCTGTATTATTACAATCCGGGATTGAAGGATAATTCGGTGGCGGTGGGGCAGCCCATTCGCATCCCTATTCCCAACAAAGCCATTATTCGTTATAAATATAATGGTTTTAATGAAAAAAATCACATTCCGGTAGTGTATGTGGTGAAGAAGGGCGACACGATGTTTGGCGTAGCCAAGCGCTATTTCAGAATGGAGATTAAGGATGTGATGCAGCGCAATGGTTTGAACTCGGAAACGCTAAGTGTCGGGCAGCAATTGCTGATGGGCTGGATGAGTTTGGATGGCGTACCTGAAGAATATCATGACGCAGGCGGAAATCCGCTGATGCGCCGCAACCTGGCGATGCGCAAGATCTACGTGCGGGAAAAGGGCGAACAAAAGGAAAAAGAACACCAGGGCGTGGCTTATTGGCAAAAGGAAAGCAAGGAAGATTCCGATTTTTATGCCCTGCACCGAAGTGCGCCGCTCAATTCGGTGATCGAAGTGACCAACCCGATGAGCAATATCACGGTTTTTGTAAAGGTGATCGGCAAAATTCCGGACTCCGCTTATGACAATAATGTGGTGGTCATTTTATCGCCGCTGGCCGCCAAAACACTGGGCGCGCGCGATCCCCGGTTTTTTGTGAAAGTGAAATATTATTAAACGTGATAGACTATGGACTGTCGACTATAGACTGTCGACTATTTAAGTTAAGAGTTTGTAACGATTTCAAATATCACTTCTTTTTCTCTGTCGAAACTGCGAGCTTTGCGGCAAATTTTAATATAGTCTGATGTCTAAAGTCTAATATCTAAAAGCCTAATAAAAAATGGATTATAAAAATAACATTCTCGAAACAATTGGCAATACGCCCCTGGTAAAGCTCAATCGCATTGCGGAAGAGGTGCCGGCCCAGGTTTTTATCAAATTTGAAACTTTCAATCCCGGACATTCCATCAAAGACAGAATGGCAGTAAAAATGCTCGAAGACGCCGAAAAACGTGGCGATATCAAGCCGGGCGGCACGATCATCGAGTGTACTTCGGGAAATACCGGCATGGGTTTGGCCCTGGCGGCATCGGTAAAGGGTTACCGTTGTATTTTTACGACCACCGACAAGCAATCCAAGGAAAAAGTGGATATCCTGAAAGCAGTGGGTGCGGAGGTGATCGTGTGCCCGACCAATGTGGAACCGGATGATCCGCGTTCGTACTACTCGGTGGCAGAGCGCCTGAGCAAGGAAATTCCCAATTCTTACTGGTGCAATCAGTACGACAACCTCTCCAACCGGCAGGCGCATTATGAAAGCACGGGCCCCGAAATCTGGCGACAGACCGATGGCAAGATCACGCACCTAGTGGTGGGCGTTGGTACCGGCGGCACTATCTCCGGGACGGGACGCTACCTGAAAGAGCAAAATCCGAATATAAAAATCTGGGGTATAGATACTTATGGTTCTGTATTTAAAAAATATAAAGAAACCGGTGAGTTCGATCCCAAAGAAATTTATCCTTATATCACCGAAGGTATCGGCGAAGATATCCTGCCCAAAAATGTTGATTTTGACGTGATCGACCTGTTTGAAAAAGTGACTGACAAGGACGGCGCTTTGATGGCTCGTCGCCTGGCGCGTGAGGAAGGTATGTTGTTGGGGTATTCCGCAGGCTCGGCAGTGGCCGGCTTGTTACAATTGAAAGACAAACTTACCAAAGACGACATTGTGGTGGTGGTCATTCACGATCACGGCAGCCGCTATGTAGGCAAAATTTACAACGACGACTGGATGCGCGAGCGCGGTTTCCTGGAAACCGAGCTGAAAGTCAAGGATATACTGGCACGCAAACGCGATAAAGGCTTTATTTCGGTGCAAAAAACGGAGACGGTGCGCAATGTGTTCAACCTGATGAAAGAAAATGACATCTCGCAGTTGCCGGTGATGGACAATGGGGACATTGTCGGTTCGGTCTCTGAGAGCGCAGTGCTGGGCTATCTGCTTGAAAATCCGCTGAATAACACCGAAAAACAAGTGGAAACCATTATGGGAGAACCTTTTCCGCTGGTAAATGCGGATATGTCTTCCAGCCAATTGAGTAAATACCTGGGGCGTAAAATTCCGGCGGTAATGGTGCAGGATAAAGCGGGCTCATTTCATATTCTGACGCAATATGATATTATTCAAGCCATGTAATAAAGTATGAAGCACGAGGTACGAAGCACGAATTCCGATTTGAGGTTTTTACTTCGTACTTCCGACTTCCAACTTCGTACTTAGAACAGTTCTATCTGATTTTTAATGAATTCTGAAGGCTGAAACGCCTCATTAGACAGCTTATTGGCTTTGGGTAAAATGCGTTTTACAACGCGGAGCTTGTGCGTGTAACGTCCTTCTTCCTGATTGTAAATACCAAAATGATCGATCGTATCTATGCGAACCTTGCCGTAGGCATGCAGAATTTGCAAATTGGGCAAAATGATCCCCACGTGCGCGATGCGCCCCATACGGTCTTCAAAAAAAGCAAGATCAACGGGCTGTGTTTCTTCAATAAAATCAATAGGTTCGCCTAGGAAAACCTGCTGTGATGCCTCTCTGGGCAACCGCGTACCAATAAATTTAAAAATCATTTGCACCAAGCCGCTATCGTCGATGCCAAACGGTGAACGACCGCCTGCCAGCGCGGGGGCATTCAGGTAGCGCCGGGCTATTTTCATCAAAAACTCGGCGGAAGGAGCGATATCACTGGGAAAAATCGCCTGACCGCTGAAGGTATAATTCACTCCCTCCAATTCAAAACGAATCCCGTCAAAATTAGGCAGTTGCGCACCGAGCGTGATCGGCATAAAAAAGTCATTGGCCATGATAGCCTGCATCAGTTCCAGATTGTAGGCGAAATGCTCGTTGTACGTTGCAAATTCGCTGGGCGTCACGGGTTTTACCTGATTAGCGGAAACCCAGCCGACGAGATTGTCCCAATGGCAACGGATTTTCACCCATTGCCTGCCTTTGGTTTCCAGGATTTCCAGCAACTCGCCGAACAACAGTTGGGAGACCATTTCGCTGCTGCCGGAAGAGGAAGAGCGAACCGGAACAATACTCAATGGGCAGATTCCGTAGGACATTTTTTTGATTTACGATTTCAGAATTACAATTGATCTGAGGAAGAATTGTAAAGGTTGAGATCAGATTTTATTTATAATTACTAGAGAATCAACCTTCTAAGCTTCCTAAACTTTTCAACTTTCAATCAAAAATAATAAATATCTGTTAAAGTCCGTTCAGTTTGGTGTGCTTATTTCTGATGTGCTGATTTGTTGACGTGCCATTATGCCAATTTTTCCATAAATTGCCGCACCAAATATCAACTCATTAGCATATTGGCAAATCGGCCAATCAACCAATTAATTCCCAAAAATGAAGCAATTCCTACTCATCATTGTTACTTTTTTGATCGCTACGAATGTGATTCTTGCTCAGGATCAGCACTTTACGCAGTTTTACGCGGCTCCGCTTACCCTGAATCCAGCCCTGGCCGGCGCTTTTGACGGTAAATACCGCCTGTCGGTGATCTACCGCGACCAGTGGCGCAATGTGCTCGACAATCCCTACGTGACCTTTGGCGGCGCGATGGATCTGCGCTTCGCGATGAATTCCCGGCGCAAGCGCACCTACGATGCCTTTGGCGCAGGGGTGCAATTTTTCAGCGATCGTGTCCCTTCTGTGGATTTTGCAACCAACCAGTTGATGCTCTCCGGGGCATATCACAAGGCTTTGAATAAAAAGACCAGGGATCAGTTTTTGAGTCTCGGTTTTCAGTTGGGCTTGGCGCAACGCAATATCAATTACGAACGCATCAATTTCGGCGATCAGTTTAACGGTACTGACGGCTACACCGAGCCGACCGGCGAAGTACTGCCCGAAAATAATTTTTCTTACAGCGATATTTCGGTGGGTTTGAATTATTCTTATGCACCAAAAAAGTCGGTGGGCGTGTTCATTGGTGGCGCGATTCATCATATTACAGAGCCTCAGATCAGCTTTTTTATTGACAAAAACGACCAGGACGCGGTAGAATTCAACGGTAACAACAAGCTCCTGCGCAAATACACCGGGCATTTTGCGCTGCAAATTCCCATCGGCGCACGCACGCAGCTTTCCCCCAGGGCGCTGGTGTATGCCCAAGGTCCGCACATGGCGGCAAATGTGGGTTCCAACATCCGTTTTGTGGTGAGCGAACTCGGCAGTACGGCCATGCACATCGGCGGCTGGGCGCGCCCGGTGAAGAATCAGGACAGTAGTTTTGCGGTGGATGCGGCGGTCATCATGCTAGGACTGGAAGTAAATAACTTTCTGATCGGCTTTAGTTATGATGCCAATCTAAATTATTTAAATAATGTAAATAAACGCCAGGGCGCTTTTGAAATATCCATCGCATTATTGGGACAATACGAGAATGAAACGGTACTGTGCCCGAGTTTTTAAGATTATGATATAATAATAAGCCTTATTTTACAGGCATGTTCAAAAAATTCTATTTAGGATTTATTTTAACTCTTGTTATTTGTTCATGTAATAAACATCATAAACGAGATTTGATTGGGTCGTGGGAATTTTATCTTATTAATAATGAAATAGCTGATATTCAATATTTTGACTTTGGTCGGGACAGCGTAGCATTTGTTGATAATTTTTTATTTAAACAAAAAGGAATTTATGAACTAAATGAAGACGAATTATATATCAAAACTACTCAAGGATATGAAATAGTTTTACATATTCAAAAATTGCAAAAAGATACACTCCAATTCGCTGAAAATGAGACATATTTTAGACAACCAAGAAATAATCATTATGAGCCATACGAATTAATCGGAATTAATACAGGAATAAAATTAGTTACAGAACGTGTTTACTCTCTTATTCATCTTTATAAAAATACGGAAGGAATAACAAAAGTTAGAATAAGCGATAAAAGGGCGACTTACGAAGAAATACCTTATTTTCTGGCTCCTGCCCATACATCATCACCGGAAGTATTGTTATTTATAGGAAAAGGAATTACGCTTACTGATGTAAGGCAGGCATACCTTCAAATTGCCGTTGCTCGTCATAGAAAAGTTATATTAGCAGTAAATAATTCAGGAGTTAATGAATATGAGATATTTACAGATATTATCCCAATTTGGCCGGATGAAGTGGCGGAATATTCAAAATCAATAAATATGCCGCAAACCCCGCCTGTAATAAAAGAGTTGAGAAAAGATTACTGGGAAAAGAATGCAGTAAAAATCGAAATGAACTCAATAAATGATTTAGAAAAATTATCAAGATCAACAAATGATAAAATGTATCTCATTTCCATTAATCATGATTTGTCAATCGAAGATTATTTAAAAATAAAGCAAGAGCTATTTACTCTGCAACGCGAAAATATAATAGAATTGAAAACAGAAATTAAATGAAATTAAATATTCTTTGTCGAATTTTTAAGACTCAGATATTATGATATTGGGATATTTTTATCAAAAGAATATCATAATATCCCTATATCATAACTCCACATTCTCTACTATTTCCAGACCGTACCCGATCAAGCCCACTCTCCGGCGGGGGTGGTTGGTCATCAGGCGGATTTTTGTAATATTTAAATCGCGGAGTATCTGCGCGCCAATACCAAAATCGCGCTGCGACATGTCCGAGCGTTGTTCTGTGGTATTGCCTTCGTATTCCTGCTGGTATTGCTTTAAGCGATGTAATATGACATCCGATTTTTCACTCTGACGCATATATAATACCACGCCTTTACCTTCCTCGGCGATCATTTTCATGGCTTTTTCGAGGTGCGAGCCATAATCTTCAAATAAATAACCAATTACATCGCCGGTTTCGCTGGTGGAATGTACGCGCACCAGCACGGGTTCGTCTTCGCGCCACTCGCCTTTACAAATCGCTAAATGAAGATCATCGGATATAATATCACGATAAGCGATAATATCAAAATCGCCGTATTTGGTGGATTTTTTTACTGCTAACTCTTTGGTAACCAGTCGCTCATGCTGCATCCGGTAAGCTACCAGATCTTTAATGGCTATAATTTTTAAATCATGTTTTTTAGCTACTTCTATCAGTTGCGGCAAACGCGCCATCGTGCCGTCAGGGTTCAATATTTCCACCAACACCCCCGCAGGATAAAAGCCCGCCAGACGCGCCAGGTCAATCGTCGCTTCGGTATGCCCGGTACGGCGCAGCACCCCGCCACTCTTGGCCCGCAGCGGAAAGATATGCCCCGGACGCGCAAAATCACTGGCTTTGATCTTGGGATCGATCATGGCTTTGATGCCGGTCGCACGGTCGTACGCCGAAATGCCCGTGGTGCAGCCATGCCCGATCAGGTCGATCGAAACGGTGAAAGCCGTCTCGTGCAGCGCGGTATTGGACGATACCATCATGTTCAACCCCAGTTCATCGGCGCGTCGCTCGTCGATCGGCGTGCAGATCAGCCCCCGGCCGTAAGTGGCCATAAAATTGATAATTTCCGGTGTAATGGTTTCGGCGGCGCAGATGAAATCGCCTTCATTTTCGCGGTCTTCGTCGTCCACTACTATAATAACCTTGCCTTTTCGAATATCCTCGATGGCTTCTTCGATGGTGTTGAGTTTAAAGTTTTTGATGGTGGTTTGTTTCGTTTCTGTCATCACTGCATCCAAATTAAAATTCATTGCCGGAGCGATTTTTTTCAAATAATTTTGCAAAGATACTTACGGAATGTTGCCAACTGTAATTTTGTTCTACAAAAGCCCGCGCCGCTCGTCCAATTTTTTGCTGTTCTTCCGGATTTACCAGCAAATGCAGGATTTGCGACGCAAAAGTTTTTGGATTGTCGGCAAGCAATATCGCCTTATTAACAGGCGCCCCAATCGCATTGTTTACCATCGGCGTGGTTATGCAGGGCAAACCCATCGACATGGCTTCCAGAATCTTGTTTTGCTGACCGCTACCCAGGAAAATCGGTGCTACAAAGATTCGGGCATTGTCGTAAGCGTCGCGTATGTCTTCTATCCAGCCGGTTATTTCGACCTGCTCGCTTTGTAAATTCCGAACCTCCGGCGTCGGGCGCGCTCCCGCGATCAGGACTTTTACATCAGGGGTTGATTTATTTACTAGTGGCAAAATTTTATTTACTAAATATTTTACAGCCATTACATTGGGATGATAGCCCATGTTTCCCACAAAAGCCAGCTGGAATGTGGGCTCTGAATCAGTCTTCGGGCTAAAAAAATCCGTATCTACGCCATTGGGTATAATGAGGATATCATGTTTTGCAGGAATGTTTAACAAATCCCGATCCTGTTCAGAAATGATGGTATGATGATCGAATTTTTTAAATACAGCTGCTTCAAAATGCTTGAGCAGCAAGGCTTCCCGCCGGAAAATCATTTTTAAAATCCCCCGGGAACGCTTCGCCCGGCGCTGCATGCCCGCGGAGAATGTGTCCATGTAGTCAATCGTTTTAGGAAAGGGCAGATCCTGCGCATAAGGCGCCATGCGAATGAGCTGGCAGTAAATATGATCTGGCTTGAGTTGTTGTATAATGTTTGAAATTTTATTTTTAATAGCAGGTGAATAAAAATAGGCAACTTGTAATGGAAATCCAAGAAAAAAGCCCCGTACTAAGTGAATACCAATGCGCCATTTAGTTACCGGAAAAACATGAATCTGACGACAAAACTGCTGCATGTGCTCCAGATGGGCTGTATCCACAGATTGCTCGGTCAGCGACAGGAGCATGATCTCGTGCTTGCGGCTGAGTTCCTTGATTTGGTAGTACATCCGAAGTTTGTCCCCCTTTTCCAAGGGATAGGGAAAGCGGGAAGTCAGAATCGCTATTTTCACTTGTTATTTGCTGTTGCCAGTCAGGCGCCGGTTGAAGAGAGTGCCATTTCTTGCCATTCCGGCAGGTAAGGCTTTACGCCAAAGCGCTCTTCGTACTGCTGACTGTAAGTTTGTAGCAAATTTATAGCGATTTCGCGATTATCATAATTTTGAAGGACGAATGCTTTGGCACGCTGGCTGATTTGTTGCATCAGCATTTGATTGTCGAGACAGCGGGAAACCGTTTTTATAAAGGCTTCCGGGGTATCAGCGATGAGCACTTCTTTTTGATGCCGGGCGTGAATACCTTCCAGACCGAGGCTGGTAGTCAGCACAGTTCGCCCCAGGGCCATCCCTTCCAGGATTTTCACGCGCATGCCACTACCCGAAAGCAGAGGCACAATCATCAGCGGGTGGTTATTGATAAACGCTGTAGCGTCGGGCACTTCGCCGTGCACGATCACGTTGGGAATTTGCAAGCGCTGCATCCAGTCGGGCGTGTTACGCCCCGCGATGTGGAATTTGAGTTTTGGAAAACGATGGTGCAATTTGCTCCAGACGTTGTCGAGAAACCATTGCAAACCTTCCTGATTGGGCATCCAGTCTAAAGAGCCGATAAATCCAAGCGAAGGCTCGTTTTTCAAGCTTCGCAGCTCCGCTTTGTAATCGCTGCTGTTGATTCCAATCGGCGTAACAATAGCTTTGCCTTTGTAGCCCAGTTTGCGATAAGCAGCAAGGTCGCGCTCGGAAATAGCCACTAGTAGGTCATATTTGGCGAATTGCTCTATTTCGTAGCGTTTTAGCTTTTTAGTCAGGTGTCTGAGGTACCATTTTTTGGGCAAAAAGCGGGTGTTATTAGTGATTCGTTCCCAGATTTCGTGCTCGACATTGTGCGCACGCATGGCGATGATGGCATCCGAAAACTGGCGAATGACGGGGATATAAGGCGCCAGGTAAACCGTTTCCAGTTGTATGATGTCAAATTCCTGTGTTTGCAGCAACGCGATCAGTTTATTTCGAAAGGCGTTCGATTCAAAGCGAGAGATGTGGTAAGAATCTTGGCAAAAGAGATTTAAAAAAGCGTCCAGCGGCTTAATACGGTTGTCCAGTTCGACGGTGTGAATTTCCTGGTAATGATTGAAGTTTTCGGGCAACTGGTCGAGTTGGCAAAAGTGTTTATGTGTGTTCATTGCCAGGAGCGTGACTTCGCAGGCTAGTTCGTGAAAAGATTTGCTCAAACTTTTTACGGCGATGGATTCACCGTCTTTCAGGGGGTAGGGAAATTTCTTACAAAGTTGAAGTATTTTCATAGAGCGGCTTGGTGTTTGTGACGCAATCAAGTTTTTGGGAAAAAAATTGTTATTATTGGTTATTTGCGATTCGTATAAGCAAGACAATCAATTGACAAAAAAGGTCAGAAAATGCACTTCAAAAAAATGTCGCCAATTTTACAAAAATGTCTTACTATGCCGATGAAATAAAGATAGTTCTTATTGGGGAAAGTTACTAACGGAGGGGGAAAAAATTTTAAAAAACGACCTCATCATCACTACGCCATGGAGGAGAAACGACGCAAATGAACTTTAAATTGTCCGTTCCGGTATTTTCAATAAATTGTTCTTCGCCGGCAGGAATAAGCACCAGATCACCGCTTTTTACAGCTTGTATCTCGCCACCCACGTGCGCGATGCCTTCTCCTTCCAGGATAATATAAATTTCGGAGCTGGTTTTTAGAATATGCCGGAGCGAGGCAGCACCCGGATTTACTTCGGCAAAAGCAATGCTGTAGGCAAGTTCAACCTCATCGTTCTTGGGATGGAGCCATTCCCGGATGATCGTAGCGTCGCCTGCAACGAAGGATTCAAGGTCGGAAAGGGATTTTTTCAGCATTCAATCAAAGATTTAGCGATACCAGAAGTCAGATACCAGACTAGTTATGCAATCTGGTATCTGAGAATCTGGCATCAGGAATCTATTATTGTTTTGTAAAAACGTTATTCTCGGTATTTACATCCGCCATTCCGCGAGACGGGTCAATTTCAATCTTTGAAATATTCGCCAGTGGGCGATTGATGGTGAACGCGTAAGTCGGATTTGTCCACGACCAATCGGGCAGAATGGTATATTTTGTAGCTTTATCCGGCGCAGGCTTGTTGCCGCGCATCATCGCCAGCGCGATGTTGAACATTTCGGTAGAGCCATCGCTGTAGGTGACCAACACATCCAGCGGCATGGGCATGACACCTACTTTTGCCAGGGTAACCTTGGTGTTGTTGCCATCGGCTTCCACGCTTTGTACGCCGTAATCAATGGTATGCGTTGTATTTACCCAGTATTCCTTGTACCAGTCGAGTTCAATTTCGGATTGTTTTTCAAAAATACGGATACAATCATTGGCATTGGGGTGTTTATAGCGCCAGGTATAATAATAGCGCAATAAGCCTTTGTCAAAAGCATCTTTGCCGATGATATATTTCAGCTGGCTCAGGAAAACCGCGCCTTTAGAATAAGATGCAGTTCCATAAGCGGAATTTGTAATAAAATGATCAGCATGTGTACTTAAAGGTTCCTCCCGACCACTCATCGCCAAACGGATATAAGAACGATAATCACCGGCGTGGGGATTCTCTACCGGCTGACCAGGAATCAAGCCTTCCCGCTTCAAATAATTCAGCGTTTCATCCTGGGCGTAGCTGGTGAAACCCTCATCCATCCAGGCATACAGACTTTCATTGGTACCCAGCATCATCTGATACCAGCTGTGCATTAATTCGTGTACAGAAACACTTACCAGTCCGGATAGACCTCCTTCTCCAACGATAAGCGTAGCCATAGGATATTCCATACCGCCGTCGCCGCCCTGTACGAAGGAATATTGCTTGTACGGATATTGTCCGAAGTGTTCATTAATATAGTCAAAAGCCTTGTCCATGATCTTGGGCAAAGCTGCCCATGCATCTTTTGTCCGGTCGTTTTTCTGATAATAGAAATGTAAAGTCAGACCATCTTTGCGTTTGAAAACATCATGTGTATAATCAGGATCGGCGGCCCACATAAAATCGTGTACATTAGGTGCCACAAAGTGCCATGTAAGCTTATCGCCCTTTACATTTACTTTTTTATCGGTGTAACCATGACCGATTTGTTCCGGATTTTGTAAATAACCGGTGCCACCTATGATATAATTTTTATCAATTGTAATTTTTACATCATAATCGCCCCAAACGCCGTAAAATTCACGACCGATATAAGGGTTGGCGTGCCAGCCCTGATAATCATATTCGCACAATTTGGGGTACCACTGTGCATTGGAGTAAGCGATGCCCTCCCGATTGTCGCGCCCCATACGGCGAATCTGAACAGGTATCTGGGCTTCCCATTCCATGTCAAAAATCACGGAAGAATTAGGCAGAATCGGCTCATTCAGTGTGACTTCCAGAATCGTGCCTTCCACCAGATATTTGACCGGCTCACCGTTTTGCTTGAGCGATTTGATCTTTTCGTAACCGATTTCATCTGGTTTCAGATTAAAAATGCGGTCGCGCACGCGCGGGTCGGGATCGGGGATATTGCGGGAACGCACGTCCATTGCGCTACCCGGCTGAAAAGCATTGAGGTATAAATGATAAAAAACTTTATGCAAAGTGTCGGGTGAATTATTTATATACACCAGGTTTTGCTTGCCCTGATACTGATGTTTGGTCACATCAAAATCAATCTCCATTTTGTAGGAAACCCGCTGCTGCCAACGGTCGGGCTGTGCGGTTGCGGTTGTAGAAATTCCCAGGAAAATCATTACAAACAGTGGAAAAGAATATTTCTTCATTGAACAGTCTGTTATTTAGTTAGCAATGTGTATTTGACAATCCGAAGCGCCCAAATATAACCAATGCTTTCGGATTTTTCCAAAAGGTGAAACATTTGTCAAACGGGATTTATCTCTTTTGTGTTGATAAACAATGAGTTGTGAATGCTTGTTCATTAAACAGGAATATGCATTTCGCAATTATTGGCAAATCCGTTGCATTTGCCTTAACTTTGCAAGCAATGCTTTTAACCAAAATAAGAAACTTGAAATGAGCAAAAAAATCAGCATCAGAATAGGAATTTTAGCTTTAATGATCTTCGCGGCGGCACTGAGCAGACTGCTCCCGCATCCTTATAATTTCACGCCGATCGGTGCGATGGGCTTGTTTGGCGCGGCTTACTTCAGCAAGCGCTGGCTGGCGTTCGCGGTGCCTTTCGTGGCGATGTGGGTGAGCGATTTAATCCTGAGTAATGTCGTATATGCCCAATATTATGAAGGTTTTCAATGGTTTGGCCATTTCTGGGTGTACGTGAGCTTTACCCTGATCGTACTGCTGGGATTTGGTTTGCTGCGCAAAGTGAAAGCTGCTAATCTACTGATATCCAGTATATTAGCTTCGATGATTTTCTTTTTGGTCACCAATCTTGGCGTTTGGCTGGGCAGTCCGATGTATCCGCAAAATATAGTTGGATTGACGGCTTGCTACGCGGCAGGCATTCCGTTTTTCTGGAATACCCTGCTTGGCGACTTGTTCTACTGCGGGGTACTGTTTGGTGCGTTTGAATTTGTGAAAATGCGCTATCCGGCGTTAAAAATAGCTTAGCCTTTGAGGAGTTGAGACGTTTATTTGTTTGCGAACTTACAATAAACGTCTCAACCCCTAAGCATCTCAACCATTCCTTTAATCATTCATGTCTAATTCCGATCCAAACACGCCGCTCCAGGAAGGTCTCGATTATTACATCGAAAACGGGCTTTACGTTTTTACTGAACATTACTTACTCAAACGCGGCTATTGTTGCAAAAGCGGCTGCCGGCATTGCCCGTACGGGTTTGAAAAAGAGCAAACGAGTGACAACCAGGAACATGAAGAAAGTTAATAAAGATAAGTTAATGTGCTGATTTGCCAATGTGCTGATTTGTTTATATCTATTTATGAATCAGTCCTTTGTGGGTAAAACAGACTTTATTTAAATCTAAACAAGAGCTTATCATAATTTAATTATAGCGTATAATACCAGCCCACCGACCACCAGAACTGATAATCCTGTGTATCCTGAAAAAGCCGGTTAGCCCGGAAATCAAAACCCGTCTCCAGCTTATTCCGGTCAGTAAAAAAGTAACCCAAATTAGGAACCAGCCGGTATTCCCATTCAGAATCTCCGTCTTGCAATGAGAGCAGGGCTTCATTATTTAGTTTTAAATAAAGCTCATTCGGGTCAACCGAATTACCCCGCAGCGGTTTTTCCAGGCTCAGGCGGTAGCGCATTCTGAATTCCATGGGGTCTTCGGGCCGGAAAGTCTGGTCGGTGCGCACGCGATGCCCCAGTCGCAAACCTTCAAAACCTTGCACCAGTGTGTATTGCTGAATAAAACGGTGAATGATTTCCTGGTCCTGAAAACGAATCATGTAGCCGCCGCCCACCGAGCCAAACAAGCCGGTTTTCCGGGTAATCACCACATCAATATCCGTCCGTTCGTAACGGTAATCTGCGGGAATCCCATCGCCGCTAATGCCTTCCCAGATGATCTGCCGGGACTCGGTTTTGGAGTTGACTTTCCAGTTGGCATCCAGGGAATAATTCAGATTGATTTGCGGCATCAAGCCGATACGAATGTCATCCTGAGCCAAACCGTAAAAGCCTCTGCTCAGCGCGAGCAGCCATATGATAAGCCTTTTCATCAGTAATTTAGTATGTCGGTGTTACGAGTAATGATTCTGGCGGTTTCCAATAATTGCCCTTCCGAGTCGAAGAGGTGTTCGTATAAATGCATGCCCTCCTGGGTTTTGCCTTTTATTACGAGTTCAAAGCGAATGGTAATGTTTGTAATATTTTCTTTACCTTGTAATATTTCTTTGATTAAATCTTTGTCACCGCTGAGTTGTCGTTGCGCTCGCGTGATCTTGTACTTGCTGTACAAATGGCTTAATGTATCACAGATCGGACTCAGGGCTGTTCCTGGAATTTCCGCAGGATCGATCAGGATTTCTACATCCTCCAGACCACCCAAAGCATCGAATTCAATGCTGTAGCGTTGCCCGTTTTGTTTGAGTTTTGCCTCGATGGAAGTGCCGGCAATTCCCCGCTCCAGGTACCATTTGATCCGGGCATCCGGGAAAATTCCATTTACATACTGAACCGCCAACTCTGGCGCTTCCTCCGGTTTGATCCGGAATTCTTCTTCTATTTTGGTTTGAGCAAATAAATTAGGTATAAAGCTTATGCATAATATGAAGATCAACAAGTGTCTGATCGGTTTTAATTGCAAATTTGTGTTGTAAAAAAAGATTTTAAACCAATCCATAATCCAGGTAAATTTCTTCCTCATAAAAGGACAAGCACCTGCAAAAAGTTCGCGGGGGGTGACAAAAGCTTGCAAATTCATTCTTCCTGTAGTCCCAGAAATGGACGCATTTCCGCTTCAATATCCTTGCGCAGATCCATGAGTTTTTTGGCGTAAGCCTCCAGGTGCTGCTCCTGCTCGGTTTGCGGCGTCCATTTGGGCACAGCGCGCGGATTTCCTGCTTCATCCACAGCTACGAAAACGATGATACAATGCGTCGTTTTGCGCAGGGTACTTTCGGTGGTGGGGCGCGAATATACGTCCACCGCCACGTGCATGCTGGTATTGCCGGTGAAAATAATCCGGGATCGAATTTCGACCAGATCGCCGATGTGCACAGGCTGATAAAAGCGAATGCCGCCTACATAAACCGTGACGCAGTAGCCGCTGCACCAGTTGGACGCGCAGGCAAAGCCAGCCTGATCGATCCATTTCATGACCATGCCGCCGTGCACCTTACCGCCGAAATTGACGTCGGTAGGCTCGGTTAAAAATCTCAGGGTTAAGGTTGATTCCAAGGTTTTGCGGTTAAGTTTAGTAAATGGAAAATTAAAGATAAGAACAACAATTACAAGTTATTTTGATCGGATAAGCTTTGTAATAAGTAGTCGGACAGTTTTACAGTCGACTGTCGAAAGTCTAATTAATCTGACAATCAACTTCTTATAAATTATTTTATTTGAACTTGAAATTGTCTTTTTACTTATCAATTTATAGTCTTCATTGGTGGTGCTAAGCCTATGCTTTGCATAATAATAGTAATTATTATCATGATAAAAAAGAATAATAAAACTCGCCATGTGATTTTTTTTATCTCCACTCCTTCGCGGTAAGTGCCAACCGTATAGCCTGCAATTGCCAGTTCCAAGGATTGACCAATCCACCAGCCTATAAGTAACAAGAGATTTGCTGTTGTAATGCTGTACAGACCCAGCACCAATGCACCCCAGGCAAGACCACCCAACTGCAAGCCAAACAGAAAACCGCGTCTTCGCTCATTTATGCCGATATTTTTCATCAACCAAACTAATAAAACCCCCAGGAGTAAAAATGACAGATAACCCAATGGAATACGCATAAATGCTGTTTCTGCGGATAACAAAAACGGAGAGTCCTCCAGATAGAGCCTTGCCAATACGCCACCATGCAGAAAGAAATCAAAGGCGATCATAACAACCCATGCCAGAAGGGTAATGCCGATATCGTTTTTTTGAAGCGAAACCATGTGCAAAAGGATTAATGTAATGACCAATGTACAATTTTCAGTCCATGAATTTTTATAAAAGAATAGCTGATGAATTCAGATGCGAATCATAAAATGTAATGTTTATTCGCTAATTTGACCAAAATACTTCATATTATAGTGAAAAGATAAAGGCTCTTTTTTAAACATACAAAATCAAAATACGTTACAAATTAAGATACTTACCGGTTTCCACCTAATTCTTTAAACCCATATTCTATGAAAACCGATGTTTCACTGCAAATCAACGGCAAAAAGCATACTTTTAATGTGGATCCTACCACGCCTCTCCTGTATGTGCTGCGCAATCAAATGCAATTGAACGGTCCTAAATTCGGCTGCGGTCTGCAACAATGCGGCTCCTGCATGGTGCTGCTTGACGGCAAAGCGCTGCCCAGCTGCCAGATTCCGGTTGCCGGCTTGCAGGATCGGGATATCGTGACGTTGGAAGGCTTGAGCCAGGATGAAACATTGCATCCGGTGCAGCAGGCGATCGTAGAAGAACAGGCGGCGCAATGCGGTTTTTGTTTGAATGGGGTGATTATGTCCGCCGTGGCTTTATTAAAGGAAAACCCCAATCCCGACCGCGAAGCTATCAACAATGGCATGCAAGGCGTGCTGTGTCGCTGTAGCACGCATACCCGTTTTCTGCGGGCGATTCAAAAAGCATCTCAAAACCAAAACCGCTAATCATGACTTTTCCGACCAATTTTTCCAGAAGAGCATTTCTCAAAACCTCCGGCGTTATTGTCATTGGCTTTCCTTTGTTTGGCGGTTGCCGGATGTCGAATAAAAATGTGGACCCTATTTTATCCAGCGAACTGCCTGGAAGCCTTGCCAATCAACAAAACATTAATGCCTGGCTGGAGGTGCTGGACGATGGAAACATCAGGATTTATACCGGTAAGCTTGAGCTGGGGCAGGGTATTCGCATCGCCATTGCGCAGGTCGCAGCGGAAGAACTGAATACAAACCTCGACATGGTGGAGGTTCACCTGGCAGAAACCGGGGTGACGCCCAACGAACGCTACACTTCCGGCAGTCGCTCGATTGAAGACAGTGCCATGTCGGTGCGCCATGCTGCGGCGGCCGCGAGCGTTATTTTGATTGAAATGGCTGCTGAAAAATACGAAGTTGATCCTGAAACGCTTATGCTGGAAAATGGCAAAGTTATTTCTGAAAATGGCGAGTTTTCAGCGACTTTCACAGAAATTCTGGATGGCAAGCAGATCACTGAAAACGTGACCACGCCTGTCAAACTGAAGCCCAAAGAAAATTATAAGCTGGTCGGCAGGCCCATTCCCCGCAGGGATATCGAGCGCATGGTGAAAGGCCAGGAGGTGTATGTGCAGGACTTACGCTTTCCAGGAATGGTGCACGCCCGCGTCGTTCGACCCAGAAATCATAACTTTACAGTTGCCAATTTTGATCAAAATGTACTGGCAGATCGGGTGGATGGCGTACTGAAAGTAGTAGTAAATGGAAATTTTATAGGTGTTATTACAGAAGATGAATATCAGGCGGTGAAAGCCCGGTCAATACTGGAAAATGAAACTAAATGGAATGTAACGGAATCTTATCCTGAAGTAAATATTTTAAAAGATTATATTAAAAATATTGCCCAAAGAAAGGAAGAAGTATTGAATCAGGGCAGTTTTGATCATACGGCTGAAATTATTTCTGCGCAATATTCCAAGCCTTACATCATGCACGGTTCGATCGGGCCTTCCTGCGCGGTGGCTTTGTTTGAAAACGGCAAATTAAATATCTGGTCGCATAGCCAGGGCGTGTATCCTTTGCGGGCTTCGCTGATGGGCTTGACCGGACTTACCGAAGCCAATATTCACATCAAGGGCGTTCCCGGTTCGGGTTGTTATGGTCACAACGGCGCCGATGACGTGGCAGCTGATGCGGCGCTTTTGGCGATGGCTTATCCCGGCAAACACGTGCGTTTGCAATGGTCGCGGCAAAATGAACACATCTGGGAACCTTACGGCAGCGCGATGGTGATGGAACCCCGGGCCAGCCTGGATGCTTCTGGTAAGATCACTCAATGGTCGTACGAACTTTGGTCGGATTCGCACAGCACGCGCCCCGGCGGCGATGCGGCGTTATTGTTGCCCGCGCGCTATCTGGAGCAGCCGCATAAGCTTGATTCCAGGGGCTTCCTGGGCGGCGGATACCGGAATGCGGAGCCTTTCTATAATATTCCCACGCAGCAGATTACGGCTCATTTTTTCGACGGACCGATGCGTGTATCAGCGCTGCGGGCGCTCGGGGCTTACGCCAATATTTTTGCAATTGAATCTTTTATCGAGGAATTGGCGGAAAAAGCAGGCAAGGAACCACTGGACTTTCGTTTGCAACATGCCAAAGATGAACGTACTCGGGCTATTTTGCAAAAATTGCGAGACATGACCAGGAATGTGCAATTAAACTCGGGCGAAGGGCTTGGGTTTGGATTTTCGAAGTATAAAAACTCCGCGTCTTATTGCGGTGTTGCCGCCAAAGCCTTTGTAGATAAAGAGAATGGAGCAGTTCAAATCCGGCAGATGTGGGGCGTGATCGACGCTGGCGAATGCATCAATCCTGATGGTTTGAAAAACCAGACCGAAGGCGGCATGATCCAGGCGGCCAGCTGGACGCTGAAAGAAGCGGTGACATTCAACCAGGATGAGATCACCAGCATCGACTGGAACAGCTACCCGATCTTCCGTTTTCGCGATGTGCCCGAGGTAGAAGTCGAGGTGATAGATCGGCCCGATGAACCTGCCCTGGGCGCGGGTGAAGCGGCTCAGGGGCCTGCCAGTGCTGCGATTGCCAATGCGATTTACAAAGCTTGCGGCGTGCGGGTGCGAGATTTACCGATCACGGCGGAGAAAATCAAACAGCGTTAATAGTTAAAAAACGATATCCTCGTAGTCGTCAATAGCCGCGGGTTGCACGAATACATCCCGTGTTTTCTGGAGTGGATCGTGCTCATTTAATCCAAATTGCAGACCGGTAACTTCCTCAATCTGCGAGATCGGCACCTGATAGGTTTTGAACTGCTCGTACTGGAAACCCACTTTACGTTCGGTGATGTCTTTGATCAGATCATCCTGTTTGATCATATAACCTGTGGCTGAGAGCTCGCCGTTTTGTTTCACCATCACCAGTATTTTAAAGAACTGGCCTGGGATTTGCACGCCTTCAAATTTCCGATCATTTTCATCAAACACACAACCGGAAAATACCGATACTTTCAGGTCATTTTTGCGTGCATTTTTCAGGGCATAATCCTCCAAACCCTTCCAGCGCTGGGCATTCCGGTTGAAATCTTTATGCTGAGGCACCGCATTGGTCAGGTAAAAAGTATCATTATTAGCGGCGAGCGCCTCTTCCAGCGTGTTGCCCCATAACGCATCTTCCCGCCGTACCATGTGCCCCAGATCGAAATCATTAAATTTGTAAAAAGACTCCGGGAGCTGAGCTGTGTCCGGAATACGGGGTTCCTTTACCCAGTTGTCACCGATTTCCTTCCGGCTGGGGATCTGATCTTTTAGTTTATTATATTTTTCAGCGTCGATATTTACTGCCGTGTAATAAGGCATGCGCCGTTCGGGGTTCATGGCTATGCTGAAATGCTTGTAATGCAATAAGGAATCTGCGGCCCGATCTACCACCGGCAGGGGGACTGGTACCGGCAAAAAACGTTGATCGAAGCCAATTCCCTTTGGGGTCGGGGTGACCGTTATTTCAGGCTCGTTGGTTGTATCCTCTACAGTGTTTGGAACATCTGTATTTACAGGGTTTACGGGAGTTTCTTCCTTGGATTTATCTGTTTTTATTTCCGGGTTTGTGTCTGTTTCAACCGGTTTATAATCAAGTACTTCTTCAAAAGAGAAAATACGCTTCAGCCAGGCCCAAATGCTGCGAAGTAGTTTCATTTTGTTTTCGGTTTAATATGATACAATTCTAAAGTCGCTGTGGAAATTTTGTTTTTGCGGAAAGCAAAGATGAAGATACGCAAGATCAGAAGATTTTGCAAATACCGGGTTACAGGGAAATTTTCTTCCCTGTCCTTGCCGCTTCATAAATCGCCATCATGATCTTTATATCTTTTAATCCTTCTTCGCCGGTGATGTGGTCGGGCAGGGATTTGTTTTCCAACAATACCTTGGCAATGCCGTCCATTTGCGCGGTTTGATGATTGACAATCGGTAAATTCAATTCCCCATTGCTGGTGCGACCTTTTAGCGGACCGTAGCCGTATGCCGGACTTAATTCAAAAAAGCCTTTTTCCGCCGCCGCGTAAAACCGTTCCACGTTGGCGTTATAAGAAGTGGTTGAATTTGAGATCGTTCCGCCCGGAAATTCCAGTTGCCACATGACCGATTCTTCTACTTCCGAAAACATCTCAGGATTCGTGATCGGGCCAAACTGCGCGGTGACTGCAATCGGCTCCTCGCCTGTGACATAACGCGTTGCCTGCACGCAGTAAATACCCACATCCATGAGCGGGCCGCCGCCCGACAAGGCTTTTTTCAATCGCCACTGATCAGGATTACCGCCCCGGAAACCAAAAGAAGCTTCGATCAGTTTTACCTGTCCGAATACTTTCTCCTGCCCCAGGCGCTTGATTTCCAGGTTGTAAGGTTCATAATGCAAGCGATAGCCCACGCCGAGTTGTACGCCCGCGTCTTTGCACGCCCGGATCATTTCCTCGCATTCCTGCACAGATACAGCCATTGGTTTTTCCGTAATTACATGTTTACCGGCTTTGGCAGCTCTTATTACATACTCTTTATGCATGGCATTCGGCAGTACCACGTACACCAGATCGATATCAGGGTTATCTGCAATTGCGTCGAAATTATGATAATTGTAAATGTTTTTCTCCGGAACATGATATTGCTTACCCCAGGATTTTTCCTTCGCGGGCGTGCCCGTCACCAGCCCGGCCACGGTGCAATATTGCGATTGTTGAATGCCATTGGCCAACAAGCGGGCGTAATTGCCCAAACCCACCAAAGCCACGCGCAGTTTGGGTCCGTCATAAGCTTGATGATAAAAAGGAACAAGCGGTGACAGCGCCGCGGCGCCCATACCCATGCCCAGTTTTTGCAGAAACAAACGGCGGGAAAAGTCGTGCATCTTTTTCTTTCAAAGATAATGGAAACGGGCGGGATAAAAAAATAGGGTTCTAGTTCGTCTGCAAGGGAGGTCCGACAACCTTCATATCATGTGCTTCAAAAACCCTGGCAATTTCCTCTTTGGAAGGCGGCGAAATCCATTGATCGGTCACTTTAAAAAACGATTCCATTTTCCCTGCCGGCAAATAAGAAACGATCATCCGTCCTTTTTCCGTTAGTTGAATAAACGCATGCGGCACATTGCGCGGTAGAAAGATGGTATCACCACTTTTCATTGGATAGCGATCCTCGCCCACCTGAAATAAATACGCTCCTTCTATTACATAAAACCATTCATCCTGAAATGGATGAATATGAAGCGGCGGCCCACCTTTGGGGGTTAACCCGGTTTGCTCGAATACGGCCAGCTCACCATCTGTATCTTCCCCTGAAATCTTGATATCCAGCATATTCAGGGTCACACCCTTCATGCGATAATGCACGCCAAATCTGGCCTCACCATCATTTACTTTAAAGCCCTTTTCTGCCCTTTTCCAAAGATTGGCTTTTATTTTTGTAATGGGTAATAATAAAAAGCTGGCAAGCGTGGCACGAATAAAATGTTTTCGTTTCATTATTATTTATGTTTGTAATTTTTTATTAACAATGACAGCGAATCATAAAAAACTGTCACGTTTGCCGGCGTCCGGTGTGCTCTTAATCACCTATTGTTGATTTTCAAATTCTTTTTCTCCAAAAGGAACTTTATCAAGGAAATCAACGACCAGAAGATTATTATCTTTAATTGTATAAGAACAATTAATCCTGCCAATGAGTGGCCCATCTCGAAGACAACTAAAGCCCCAGCCCGCACAGCGAAGCCCTGTTCTTGGATTCCAGTAGTTCTTACCGCGCCATTCCATGGTTCTTGTTTTAAATTCGTTGCCGGGGCCATATTTCTCAAGAATCTTTAAACTAAGTTGTCCGTTTTTATTTTTATCGAAAGTAATAGGATATTCTCCGCTTGCTATAAGTATGGAATCGTAACCAAAAGCTTCACTGACATCCTGCGTCAAAGCAAAGTTTCCGTTTTCAGAATACATTACAGGCTCTCTTGGGGGCTCTTTTTTACAGGCATAGACCGACAGTAAAGTCAAAAGGAATAATAAAAACATCGAGGTTTTAAAATCGCATCGTTTCATAATAATGGAGTTTAGTTGGTTGTGGAAATAAAAGGCGGAAAGGAGGATTGTCCTTTTTTGCTTGCCGTTAACATTCGTTTAAACGGTACAGTAACTGCTACATCTTTACTGCCGGTTCGGTAGGAGCACACCGGCTTAATAATCTCTTTCACAAGTTAGCAATTAATCTAAGATTTGTAACATTTTATTAAAAATGAAGCTATTGTTTTGGTGTATTTTATATGCCCGTCTTCACACCGGCTCATAATCCAGCATCACCACCCCGCTTTTGAACACCCTCGAATTGATTAATTTCAAATCCAGTTTCCGGGAAATGCCTTCGAATAAAGTTGCGCCATCGCCCAGCGCCACGGGATCCAGCATGAGCTGATAGACATCGATCAAACCCGCCTCTGCCAGTTGGCTTACGATGTTGCCGCTGCCCAGGATGGTCATGTTTTTATCGGGAATGGCTTTCAGCCTGCTGATTTCGCCGATCAAATCTTCTTTAATCAGGCGCGTATTATGCCAATCCACGCTATCAAGCGTTCTGGAAAACACGATCTTCTCTGCCCGGTTCATGCCCGTAGCCACGCCGGGATTGACTTCCATCGCCATCGGCGTGGTCCAGAAGCCCTGCATCATTTCATACGTTACCCGATCGAATACCAGCGTACTATCCTCAGTGTTGGCGCTTTCGGCGGCGTAATCCGCTTCTTCCGCTTCATGCCGGTGCCAGCTGATGTCTTCATTTAGTCCTTTATAATAACCATTCAATGTAATAAAATTAAAAACGCTTAACTTTCCCATGCTTTTGTTTTTACATGTAATAACCGATTCTTTTCATTACAAAAATGAGAAAACGACATCAAAAAAAATGGTGGTAAATGCGACAATCTACAGGGCGATTGCGCCATTATTTTATTGCTTTCTGCCCACAATTCCATAATAAGACTCCGGCTCCAGTTCAGAATGCGCAATAGGTTCAAATATTACATTAAAACCTGCTTTTGTTAACAAACGCTCCCAAATTGCTTTGGCGAAAATACCTTCCTGAGCGCGATCATGCACACAAGTAATTGTATCATCTTTATCTTTTAGTAAATACACATATTCCGTTTCCACGATAGTGTCATCAGGGTCATTATCATACGTCCATTCCAGGTAACGAATACTTCTATCATCACCATCGTGCCCGCCGTGACTGGTTTTGGGTGTAAATGTTTCCTTAAAAAAATCCGGTGCGATGAATAAAATTCCGTCCGATTTTAAATGTTTGTTGGCAATATTAAATACCTGTAATAAATCCGTCTCCGTTGTCATATACATGATGGCATCATGAATAAAGACCAGGTCAAAAGTGCGGTGCAAATCAATGCTGCGCATATCACCAATGTAATGTTGGCACTCCGGATTTAATTGTTTGCTCATCTTTATCATCTCCGGCGATAAATCAGTCAAGGTAAATGTACATTGCTGCTTCAGGTGAAAGGCATTATTACCCCCGCCGCTGCCCAGTTCCAGCGCATCCTTGATGTCGGCTTTATATTTGGATATAATGTTCCAGTAAAGATCCGCTTCCTCTGCATAATCTTTGGGCGAGGAGAGCAAATGCCACCAATCGGCGAGTTCGTTGTAGAGTTTCATGAAATTGTTTTAGTAAAAATATCATCTTTTCTATTTATCTTGTTTTTACGTTTGGGAAATTTTGGAAACTTCCTAAACGCCAAGATATGTTTGATTATGCCTGCGAACCCCATTCATTTGACCAATATCTCCCGCCCCACCGACAAAGTCATCGGGCGTGACGCGCAATTAAAGCAAATTCGCAAGCGGCTGGCGGAGGACAACTCCGTCATCCTCGTCAACGGGCTGGGCGGCATCGGCAAAACCACCGTAGCGCTGGAATTCATCCACCGCTACGGCAGCGACTACCGGCACCTCGCCTGGATTGAAGTAACCGACTCGATTACCGCAGCTTTTGTCGCCAACCGCACGCTGATAGATAACCTTTACTTAAGCGCTGTATTGGAAAATTTGCCAAAAGAAGATTACGAAGTCCTCGCTTTGGAAAGGATCATCAACCGGCTGAGTAATCTGGACAACTGCCTCTTAGTCATTGACAACGCCAACGACCACGACGACCTCCTTGCCTGCGGCCATATGCTCCGTACCCTGCGCGCCACCACCCTGCTCACCAGCCGCGCCCACCCGGAGGACTGGAACACCGTACCGATTGACGAGCTGGAACCAAAGGACGCCGCCGCTCTCTTCCAGCGACATTTCCTTGCAGGCGTGCAGCCCGAGCAGATGGACACCCTCTGGGAACTGCTGCGCTGCCTCGACCACCACACCCTGCTCGTAGAACTCACTGCCAAAGCCGCCACCAAGGCTCGCCTCCCGCTGACGGCGCTCTACGATAAGGTAAAAGCCAACTACCTCCACGATGAAAAACTCAACGAACGCACCGTAAGTGCCGGCGCCCACGCCGACCACACCAAACTTCCCAAACAGGAACGCGTGGAAAATTATATACAAATGGTCTTCCAGCAGATCAGCGGGCTGAACGACACCGAGCAGCGCTACCTGCGCTATATGTGCCTGCTGCCTTCCAATGCATACGAGGAAAGTTTCTTACAGGAAGTTTTCCAAATAGACGCTGACACCAAACCTGAATGCCTGGACACACTGGAAAGCCTGGCAGCGAAAGGCTGGCTGACCCAAAAACGCGACGAGCGTGGCTATACCTACAAGCTGCACGCGCTGGTGCAGGATGTGGCGATCAGAGAGCTAAAAATAAGCTACGAGCTATGCGCCGCGGTGGTGGATTACTGGATTGCTGCGCTACAGATAGATCCCAATGAAGACAATCCTGTCTTAAAATTTCCTCTTCTAGTTTTTGGAGAAGAGCTAGTAAAAATGTTCAAACAAGAGGTTAATGATAAAATATCTTTACTTTTTGATATAGTAGGATGGATTCAAAGTGAAAAAGGTCACTATCTAAAAGCACTACAATTAAGGAAAAGAGCATTGGAAATTAATTTGCAATTATTTGACAAGCATGATGAACATATATTAGTCAGGCAGTCTAATTTGGCAACTGTTTATATAAAAATGGGTAGGTACGATGAAGCAGAAGAGATATTGAATGAAGTATTAAATTCTAGTATTGAAAAATATGGAGACCAGCATTCTAAGTTAGATAGTATTTACTCGAATTTAGCTTTGGTTCTTTATGAAAAAAGTAATTATGAAAAAGCTAAACTATTTCTCGAAAAGGCATTGCAAATTGACATTAAGCACTATGGAGATAGAGATATACGAGTAGCAAATCGTTTATCCAGCATAGGTGTATTATACAGAGCATTAAAAGATCCTGAAAACGCAAAAGGTTTACTAAAAAAATCTTTAGAAATTTTACAAGATTTGCTTTTTGAGACTGATCCCAAAATTTCAATTTGTAAATCTAATTTAGCCCTAGCACATAGGGATTTGGGAGAATTATCAGAAGCAAAACGCTTACTAGAACAAGCTTTGGAAAATGATATCATAAATTATGGTGAACTAGATAGAAGAGTGGCAAATCGCTATCATAATCTTGCTTGGATATTAATCGATCAAAATGATCTTCTAAGTGCATATTCCTTGTTAGAAAAGGCTTATAAGATATGGCTTCAAGCACTTGGTAAAGAACATCCAGACACTCACAATTGTGCTAAAAGCCTTGCCTATGTGCAAGAGCAGCTCAACCAGAGTGGTGGCACTTAATGTAGCGGCGACCTTCAGTCGCCGTTGGATACGGTCGGCGACTATGGCATCGCCATCCTCCGAAGGAGTCCTACGGACCACCGGGAAAGGCCGCCGGTACAATTTGACCACGGATTAAGCCGCAAAATGTAAAACCGCGAAACACTAAATGTAAAAGTACGCCCGCCCGTTGCGGTTTGGTATTTTTCATCTTCCGGTTTTGCGGTTTCCCTTTTTGATCAGAACCGCAAAATGTAAAACCGCGAAACACTAAATATAAAAGTACGCCCGCCCGTTGCGGTTTGGTATTTTTCATCTTCCGGTTTTGCGGTTTCCCTTTTTGATCAGAACCGCAAAATGTAAAACCGCGAAACACTAAATGTAAAAGTACACCCGCCCGTTGCGGTTTGGTATTTTGCATCTTTCGGTTTTGCGGTTTCCCTTCCTGTACAGCACCGCAAGATGATAATATGCGCCACCC
>CAZGAU010000040.1:34241-35887 GCA_964523725.1 uncultured Saprospiraceae bacterium | reverse complement strand
GTAAAATGCGACAAGCTTTAAGCATATCGAGCAACACATGCTGGATATTTACATCATCCGCCTGATCTATTTTCGGAAGGATCTCAATCGTCAAGCGCCCGACCTGCAAGGCGCCCACGTAATTTGTAAAGCGTACACCATTATGATGCAGTGTATAATGTTTTTCCGTATTTCTTTCAGCATAAGCCGCCAGCGCCTCGAAATGTTGCCGGGTAAAAACAACGCCGTCTCTCACCTCGCCGACGCGAAGCAATTGATGTTCAAAGACTTGAATTGTATGTTTTGTAAGGGTTTCCATGCATTAAATCTGCCGAAAAGATATGAAAAAATTTCTACCAGTATTTTTACCCCCGCAAGCCTTTTCAAATTCGCTATGATTCATGTTTTTTATTTCCATCAGGAAAAAATCCGTCGTTGAAGGATTCACTTCATCTATAATAATCATTTCCAGGTATATACATAAGCTATAATCGTAGATAAAATTATCGTATCTGAATCCTAAAACCCATATTTCGATTTCAAGATTTCTTTTCTGAATGGAAACAGGCCGCCCGACCTAATATCAAGGCCAAGTTTTTGTATAATGATTATTATTTACCAAATAAATAAACTCGGACAAAATGAAAGCCATTATTATCACAAAATACGGCTCACCGGAAGTGCTTCAAGCTCAGGAAGTTGCAAAACCAATTCCCAAAGACAATGAAGTATTAATAAAAATATATGCCACTACCGTCACTACATCCGGTAGTTTTATGCGCAGAGGTGTGCCTTATTTTGGCAGATTATTTACTGGTCTTACGAAACCTAATGTATCTATTCCAGGCACAGATTTAGCCGGAGAAATTGAAGCCGTAGGCAAAGATGTAAAGCAATTTAAACCAGGAGATAAGGTTTTTGCAGCCACCGATACCAATTTTGGCGCGTATGCCGAGTACACTTGCCTGCCCGAAGATGGTGCAATCGCGATCAAACCAGCCAATATGACCTACGAAGAAGCAACTTCCATTTGTGAAGGCGCTTTGACTGCCCTGCCTTTCCTGAGGGATGAAGGAAAGATTCAAAGCGGTCAGAAAATCCTCGTCAATGGCGCTTCGGGCGCGATCGGCACCTTTGCGGTACAACTTGCCAAATATTATGGCGCGGAAGTGACCGGCGTATGCAGTACTTCCAATGTAGAATTGGTAAAATCTTTAGGAGCGGACCGGGTTATTGATTATAAAAAAGAGGATTTTACAAAAAGCGGCGATACTTATGATATTATTTTTGATACAGTGGGTAAAAGTTCTTTTTCACAATCTAAAAACGTGCTCAAGCCAGGCGGGTACTACCTTTCACCTGTTTTTTCTACAAGCATTTTATTACAAATGTTATGGACTTCTATAACTATATCAGGAGATAAAAAAGTAAAGTTTGCAGCCACCGGTTTAAGATCGAAGGAAGACAAAGTGAAAGACATGAACTTCCTCAAAGAACTGATCGAAGCCGGGCATTTAAAATCGGTTATCGATCGGCGTTATCCGCTTGAACAAATCGTTGAAGCGACCCGATATGTGGATGCAGGACATAAAACAGGAAATGTGGTTATCATGATAGAACATAAGAATTCATGAAAGCAGTAATATGTAAAAAATACGGTCCGCCTG
>CAZGAU010000040.1:0-34141 GCA_964523725.1 uncultured Saprospiraceae bacterium | reverse complement strand
GATAGAACATAAGAATTCATGAAAGCAGTAATATGTAAAAAATACGGTCCGCCTGCCGGGACTTGGTGATATGTTCAGGGCAATGTGGACTTCCCGTACAACAGATAAACAGGTCATTTTTGAATTTGCAGATTATAAAATGGAAAACTTACAGTATCTCCGTGATTTGATTGAATCCGGTGAACTAAAACCGGTTATCGACAAGCATTATCCCTTAGCACAAATGCAGGAAGCGCATCGCTACGTGGAGCAAGGTCTTAAAAAAGGAAATTTAATCATCACGATTTAAAAATATAATGAAAGCAATCGTTTATCACCGATACGGCACGCCCGACGAGCTTCATTTAAAAGAAATTGCTCACCCCACGCCCAAGGCTGACGAAGTACTTGTAAAAATCCATGCCGCATCGGTCAATTCCTGGGATTGGGATCTGCTAACCGGTCAACCGCGCGTTTATCGCCTCTTGTTTGGTTTATTTAAACCTAAATTTCCCATCATTGGCTCTGATATTGCCGGAAAAGTAGAAGCGGTCGGCAACCATGTGCATCACTTAAAACCGGGAGACGAAGTATTCGGCGATATTTCCGGTACTGGTTTTGGGGCTTTCGCAGAATATGTTTGTGCCAAAGAAAATCTTTTAGCGATCAAGCCTTCCGGGATGACATTTGAAGAAGCTGCCGCCACACCACAGGCAGGCGTACTTGCTTTGCAGGGACTCCGCCAGGGAAATATTCAAGCGGGACAAAAAGTTTTGATCAATGGCGCAGGCGGAGGCGTAGGTACTTTTGCGATTCAGCTAGCTAAAATGTGGGGCGCGGAAGTGACCGCAGTGGATAGCACAGCAAAACTGGAATTGATGCGTACGCTCGGCGCGGATCACGTAATTGATTATAAACAAGAAGACTACACCAAAAACGGACAGCAGTATGATTTGATTCTGGATGTCATTGCCCGGCGTACCGTGCAGGATTATATGCGTGCCCTGCGTCCCGGCGGCAGGTTTGTGATGGTCGGCGGTTCGGTGCCTTTGATTTTACGGATTTTGTTGACTGGTTCCCGGCTTGGAAAGAGAGAATATAAAAAAATTAGTATTTTGATGCATCAACCCAACAAAGATGATTTGAAAGAGCTGACTCAACTTTTTGAATCCGGCAAAGTAAAACCGGTCATAGATAAGGTTTACCCGCTGAGCAAAACGGCTGAAGCAGTTCGGTATCTGGGCGAAGGACACACAAAAGGCAAAGTCGTGATCGCCTGTATTAATTCATAAGCACCGGGACAAAATTAGAAGCTGTTTGAGTTATTGATAATAAGTAAGTTAGATTGCCCCATCGGGGCAAATTATCGGTAAAAAGCACGATCTTCTTTTTGAGTGTGCCGTCAGGTACACTTGATGGAGAAAAATTACAACAGCATAAAGCGTACCGATGGCACGCCAACATGCTTTCGAGTTATTTTTTGCCCATAATTCGTTCCTATGGAACGTTAAAATGAATAATTAATTCAGACAGTTTTTTAAATTTCATAAAAAGCGGACAAGATTTACAGGATTTCGCACGCTGCAAATCAAAGATTTACAGCATCCTGTCTATCTTGTCATCCTGTCATATACTAAGACAAATTTGTCATTATATTTAAGTTTACATGTTATCACCTAAAACAAAAAGAAATTTATCCCGTATTATTCCATTTGGCTTGATTTGGTTGCTTTGCGGTTGGGTTTTCCTGATTGTAGAATTTGCCGCAGTTGATAATTCGAGTGATATTCCTTCCACCGCGATTCAAATGGACTTTAACATCTTTATTTTCGCCAGTCTCGCCGTGATGGGTTTCGGAATGCTCGTAGGATTTTTCGAAGTGATATATCTGGATAAAGTATTTGCCAAAAAAAGCTTCACCAAAAAAATATTATACAAGCTGCTCATTTACGCCTTCATTTTTTTCATCATCAACCTGATCGCTTTTCCCATTGCTGCCAGCCTGGAACTGGATACCAACATTTTTGACAGCCGGGTGCGGGATAAATATTTTAATTACCTGACCAGTATTACCCATCTGAGTACCAGTTTACAATTATCGGTTTCGCTGGGGCTTTCCCTGTTTTATGCAGAGATCAGTGATAACATCGGACACGGCGTACTGATGAATTTTTTTACCGGCAAGTATCATCAACCTCTCGAAGAGGAAAGGATTTTTATGTTTTCGGATATGAAATCCTCCACCACCATTGCGGAACAATTGGGTCATATCAAATATTTTAATTTGCTCAAAGCGTATTACGCCGACCTCTCAGATGCGATCATTCAGTACGAAGGAGAAATATACCAGTACGCAGGCGATGAAATTATTGTATCATGGAAATACAAAGCCGGCAAAGACAATACCAACTGTATCAGATGCTTTTTTGCGATGAAAGAAGACCTTCAAAAAAGAGCAGACTGGTATCATAAAAAATTCGGATTATTACCCACCTTCAAAGCAGGCATCCATTTTGGCAAAGTAACCACCGGCGAAATCGGCGTCATCAAAAAAGAAATCTTCTTTACCGGCGACGTGCTCAACGCCACCGCCCGCATTCAGGGTCTTTGCAATTCTTATGATGTCGATCTGCTTATTTCCGCTGATCTGATAAATAACTTACAGCTCGGTTCTGAATTTCAGGTCACATCCATGGGCGCCACCGAATTAAGAGGAAAAAAAGAAAGTATAGAGTTGTACACCATTGTAATGAAATGCGAAAGCTATTGCCTGAAATAAAGAAAAGAAGTAATTTGGGGAGGAATAGATAAGGGAAATAAACGCCATATGGCGTATACACAAATGTTATAGGGCATTTTAAAGAACGACACGGTGAAACATAAAGGACTTTACATAGCGACAATAATTTTCTTTCTCTTAGTCAACACGACATACTTTTGGGAAGGCAAAATGGGAATGTTTGCAATGTTGACATTCTTACTTTTAATCCTTTACTTTCTTGTGTTGACAGGTTTTCTAATCGGACAGTCATTTTTCGCAATAAGAGAAAGGTTAAAGAATAGACATAGACTGTTTTTAATTGCTTCAATGATTGTTGTTCTTGGTCTATCGTTCTTATACCCAGGCGGACTAATAAACTTTAGCAGACTTGAAAGAGACAGTGTTTTTATCGCACAACGAGAAGGTGCGGCAAACTGTATGACAACACTAAAACTCAGAGACGACAAGACATTCATTGAAAGAAATGTTTGTTTTGGAGTAACTGAAACAACAGGGACATACAACATAAAAGGCGACACTATTCTCTTTGACAAAGTTTCGTTAGGCAGACACGAAAGCAATTTTTACAAGTTTGCAGTTATTAAAAACCGAGAGACAAAAAGTGAAAAATATTTGGGTGACTTGGTAAGGTATAAGGACTACTCTGACACGACAGGAATAGCACTTTGGATAATTAAGAATGAACTGACCAAATGACGACCGAAGAAGGAAAAACGCCCTATAACATCACCTATACGCAAGCAGGGGTTTCGAGCTTCGTAGGACAGGTAAGCGGTAAATTTAAAATTCAGTTCTTCGTAGGAAGTTCAGTGGTAAAATGCCCTGCCTGCGTATAGCTGAAAAACGTTAGCACCCATAATAAGACAAAAATGACACAGACATTTAAACTAAAAAAAGGTGAGATATCTTTTGAAACGGATAAAGTTAAAATTTCGGACAATTCAAGGAAACAAAACAGAATCCAATTGTTCAGTTCAGCTATGTGGACAATTTATGGAACCATTTCTGTTTTAAGATACCTGAAAACAGGCGACCAATTTTTACTTTGGACAGGTCTTTTTATTGGAGTAGCTCATTTTATTATTTTCATTTTAAATATACTTCGGTCAAACCAGACCGAAATTTCTTTTGACGACATTAAGTCTATAAACGTTAAACGAAGATTTAGTAATGAATTTTTAGATATAAAACTAAAAAACAATAGACTAAGAAGAGTAATTGGGATTGAAAATTCACAAGAGCTTGAAGAGTATATTAAATCAAATATTAAAATTTAAGAACACAATAAATTACGGTTGCTAACAGCCGTTAAATTCAAAGAACGCCCTCCTGCCCTACCCTAATATTTAAAAATAACCCGCTCCCAAGCATAGAATTACACAAGCGCCAGCTTGAATACCTCATCATTTTTTACCACAAGCGATCTTTTCTGCTAAAAAGCAACAAGCAATCGGATGAGGAGCTAAGATAAATGAATGATGCCAGATGTATTCGCTGGAAGGACGGAGTGTTTCTTATCTGAGCATCTGTACCATTGTATAAAGCGGAGGGCGGTTTATTATAATTAAAGCGTTTTTCATAAACATAAGAGGGTTCTTAAAAATACAAGAGGGTTTTTAAAAAATATCACAGGGAAGTGAATAATTATAAAAGGGCATTTGCAATTGATAAGAGGGCAGCAATAAAATCAAGAGGGTGATTTATAAATATCACAGGGCATTTGCAACATGCAAGAGGGAATTTAAAGAATACAAAAGGGCATCCGTAAATTGCAATAGTCTAATTAATAAATGGTGTTTGTCATTTAAAAATGTAAGCGGTATTTACAAATTTGTAAAAGTATATGTACAAATGCCTATCTGCCCGCTGCAAATTGCCAAGTGTAAACTGTTTATTCCTTTTCATAAATCCGGATAAACGCTTCTTCTTCCAAATCTGCAACATTGGCGAGGGTGTAGAGCTTTCTTTCGGTGAATTCGCCCACATAGGGATGGTCAAAATTGGCAAAATCAATGTCGGCGGGCTGTTCGCAAATAAAATCTTTGCCAAGTACCAAGCCGATTTTGGCATAATCATTAAAGAAATACTCTTGCAGTAAAGGAATGATACGTTCGGCGAAAATTTGTTTGAGTTCATCCAGCGAATCGACCTCCAGGAAATACGCATGACCGATACGGTGTTCGCGGTCGAGCAGTCGTTCGATGCGGCGATTAATCGTGTCCAGCAGTTTTGCCAGATCAATTCCCTGAATGACCGGTTTGTTGGCAACTTTGGCAATAACTTCCGGCGCGGGCGGCACTTCTCTAAATGCAAAACGGCGACGCAGGGCGACATCGAGCGCATCCACGCTGCGGTCGGCGGTATTCATCGTGCCGAGCACGTATAAGTTTGGCGGGATGGCAAAAAACATTCTGGAATAAGGCAGAATGGTCATCAGGGCTTCGTGTCGTCCTTCGCGTTTATCAGGTTCCAGCAGCGTGATGAGCTCACCGAAAATACCGGCGGCATTTCCGCGATTGATTTCATCAATAATGATTACATAACGTTTGCATTTGGCGAGCACTTGATTGGGAAGCAGCGGCAGATCGTCCACCAGTTCGTACACAATTTCGGGCGTTGTTTGTGTTTCTGCCTGTTGTTTTTGTTGTTGCAAATAATAATTTTCAAAATTCTTAAGCGTAGCAAAAACCGTCCAGTAGTAATCGCTTTCGCTGCCCCGGATGTTTTTGTCGATGTATTGTTCTGCTGCGGGCAGGTCTTCCACTTTGGGGAATTGCTGATAGAATTTGCGCAACACGTTTTTTTCTACGGTATAAGTGTTAAACGCAATCGCAGGACGCAGAGCCAGGTCGCCGTTTTTATAGATCTGTTGCAAATAAAGGTTTTGTTCGCTTGGGGTTTGGAAGTATTCAAATTGATCGCTCTCCAAAAATTCCAGAAAAGCCTTATACAATTGATTGAACTTCATTTTCTGTTGTTCCTGCGGCTGTTCGCGCATCAGGGCTTCCACTACGCAATTGCGGGCGGTGTAAGCCATCATTTTGAAAATGCCATGCGCCACTACATAATTCACAGTACCATTTTCCAAGACCTGAGGCTTGATGCCTTCAACAAAATCTTCGTATGAGAATGACTGATGGAAGGTGACAAATGCCACTTGTCCTTGTGCGACGTAGGTTTCAAAACGCTGGCGAAGCTGTTGGCGGTTTTCCATAGCCAGTTCTTCCATCGAACGATTCTCAATAATAGCGAGGGCGTAGTTAATGGTTTGATAAGTTTTGCCAGTGCCCGGCGGACCGTACAGAATCATATTCAAAGGAAACTCAGGGGCGGGCGGAATGCCGTAAGGGACTTGCGGTTCGGCGAGTAAATCCAGTTGTTTGGCTATTTCTTCCAGTACTTTGTACTGTTGTTCGGTAGCGATGAAATTAGTGCCCGGCAGACCCGCGTTAAAATCTTCAAACACCGGGATATCGCGCAGCATTTCCCAGGTCAAAGGCTTGTTCCAGAGGTTGTATTCCATTTTCAGTGATACGCGCATCGGTTCTTCGGGCAATTCTTTAAAGAAAGGCTTTTCTTTTTCCCCGATGGGCAGTTCCCCAACCTCGGAAGTCACAGTTGCCAAGCCATAACAGCCAGCTTCTTTCCCACTTTGCCAAAGAATAATTTTATCCTCTTTATGAATATCGTGTTTGTGCGCAGTGATGGTAAAAGTTTCCAAAGCTTCGGCGCGGAGCGCGTCACGCAAACGAAAAACATCGGGATTGGATTGGAAGAGCCAGTACATTTACTCGTGTTTTGGAATAATGGAATGATGGTGTTTTGGAGTTACGGGATTTTAATCCTGTCAGAATAAAACGGAAAATATTATTTTTTATCGTTTTGCGAAAGGTAAAGCGAAAAGTTTAAAAACCATTGTAAAAGACCGATCTCCTATTGGAAATAGGAACAAATTATAGTATCGGTTGAACTAAACCTGGTTCTAACCATTACTTATTATGTACCTCTTTTTGTCGCAAGCTAAAATGCTAGCCTATCTAAAGCAATTATGACGATCAAATTTTTGTCGCTAGACATTGACAACACACTCATTGACGAAGAATCATTGGACGGTAATTTTTCAAAATACTGGCTTCACACGCCGCAGGAAAGAAAGCCTAAATTATGCTATAATACCGGACGACTGCTCGATGACACGCTCAATCTGATCAAGAACAGAGTGCTTCCACCCCCTGATTTTATCATCAGCGGCGTAGGAACCAATATTTACAATTTTGAAGAAAAGAAATTGTTGAAAGAATTCTCCGAAATTCTGGAAGAAGGCTGGGATCTGATGCTGGTGCAGAAATTGGTGGATGAATTGCCTTTTGATATTTCAAAACAACCGCATCAATACCAGCATGCCTACAAACAGAGTTATTTTCTGGACAATGCCCGTGAAAAAGATATTGACTACATCGAAACCCAGTTTCGGGAAGCGGAATTGGAAGTAAATGTCATTTATTCCGGCAACCGGTTTCTGGATTTTTTACCTAAGTGGGCGAATAAGGGCAATGCGTTGAGTTGGTTGTTGCGCCGTCTTGAAGTTCCGGTCAATCAGACCATTGTAGCCGGCGACAGCGGCAATGACAATACGATGTTTACGATCCCGGATATCAAGGGAATTGTAGTAGCCAATGCCCAGGAAGAATTGCTGAATCTGACCAGGCGAATCGATAACGGAAGTATCTATCACGCTGAAAACCCCGCCAGTGATGGTGTGGTAGAGGGATTAAGACATTTCAAAGTACTGCCCGAAGAGCAACCGATGCTACCGCCAAGTCCGGAAACAAACATTAGCGATCAGATCATCGAATACCAGGATGAAGAGAAAGTGGACGTTACTGAAATCGCCGAAATTGAAAATGTGCAGGAAGGATATTGGAAAGCCATCGAAGCAATTCGTTACAATATTACGCCGCTGGGCTTTACGGCATGCTCGATGGAGCATAATCCGCCGCGCGGCACCGATGCCAATTACCGAAGTGTTTGGGCGCGTGACAGTGCCATCACAATCATTGGTACCCTGCCCTTGATCAAAGACAAGCAATACGAAGACATTAAGAAATGTCAGATTGATACGTTTGAAACACTGCTGCATCATATTTCACCCAGCGGGCAGATCCCTTCCAATGTACGCATTGATGACAATACGCCTGATTACTCCGGCGTGGGCGGTATTTGCTCGATCGACAGCGGATTGTGGGTCATTATCGCTTTCCATGATTATATAAAGGCTACGCGCGACATGGATTTTTTGCGCAAACATTTAAATGCGTTGCAATGCATCATGGACTGGCTTAGTGCACATGATGGCAATAATGATGCCTTGCTGGAAATTCCTGAAGCCGGTGACTGGACCGATCTGCTGGGTAGAAGTTATAATATATTATATGATGAGATTTTGTGGTACCGGGCGAATATCTGTTTCGGGAGATTGTTAGAACTGGTGGGCAAAAACAAACAGGCCGGCGATTATTTAAGCTGGTCGCAGGTAATCAAAAAAGAGATCTTGCTGAATTTCTGGCCTTCCACTACCCTTCCGACTGCCCAAACCATCACTTTTGCCGAACAGCAGTATTCGCTGGGCGATGCGCGTTATCTCATAGCACAGGTCACGCCGTTTGATTTCAGCTGGCGCTGCGATGTGTATGGCAATTTGCTGGCTTACCTGTATGATGTGCTGGATAAGGAAAAAGCGACGCTGGCTTTCCGGTTTATGTGGGGCGTCGGAGTGAACAATCCCTACCCGGTTAGCAATCTTTACCCGGTGATCAGCCCCGGTGACCCTGATTGGCGTTCGTATTATACGGTCAATCTTCTGAATCTTCCCTATCACTACCACAATGGTGGGGTTTGGCCTTTTATCGGCGCTTTTTGGGTGCGGTTCATCAATAAAATCGGACTTAGAAATCTCGCAGTCAAAGAATTATGCAAACTGGCGCATGTTAATAAATTGGGCGTCAGCAATGAATGGGAGTTTAATGAATGGGCCCACGGTACGACCGGTCGCCCGATGGGAAAAATATATCAGGCTTGGTCGGCTGCTCAGTATTTGCTGGCTTGCCACGAGCTTAAAATTATGGACATAAAAACATAATGATGGATTCAATTTTAATGATTTCCCTGCACGGCTACGTAAGTGCAGAGCCGGAATTGGGAAAGCCCGACACGGGTGGACAAGTGGTTTATGTGCTGGAGTTGGCCGATCGGTTCAGCCGCCTCGGCAAACGCGTCGATCTGGTGACCCGCCGTTTTGAGGATCAACCCGAGTACGATGAGGTAAATGACAATTACAAAGTCTGGCGTATTCCTTTTGGTGGTAAAAAATTTATCCGCAAGGAGGATATGCACGATCACCTCAACCAATTTGTAACCAACTGTCTTTCAGCCATTAGAAAAGCAGGAAAGCAATACGATATCGTCTATTCTCATTACTGGGATGCCGGCTGGGCAGGTCAGAAAATTGCCGAAGAACTGAGCATACCGCATGTGCACACGCCGCACTCACTGGGTTGGTGGAAACAACACAGCATGGGCGCCGATATGAAGGAAGAAGAAATGGAAAAGACATACCGTTTCCACGAACGTATTCGCAAGGAATATTTCGTGTACCAAATGTGCAGCCGGGTCATTGCGACTACCATTCCTCAGGTCGAATTGCTCACCCAACACTACGATGTGCTGGAACGCAACTGCGTGATGGTACCTCCCGGCATCGACGAAAACCGGTTCTTTCCGCTGCCTTCCGCTGAAGTGGACCGCCTCCGCGATAAATATGATTTGCAGCCCAGCGATGTCCTCACTTTAGGTCGAATGGCGCATAATAAAGGCTATGATCTTCTGATTCAGGCACTGCCCACATTGGTAGCCTTAGTCCCCGAAGCACGACTTGTGGCTGCCATTGGCGGTGGAAGTTCCAAGCAAGATCAGGAAGGCGTGGCCGCATTGAAAAAACAAGCCAAAGAACTCGGCGTCGCCGACAAAATCAAGTGGCTCGACTACGTTCCCGATGAAGATCTATCCAATATTTACCGCACAGCCCAGGTCTTTGCCATGCCTTCGCGTTATGAACCTTTTGGCATGGTAGCGATTGAAGCCATGGCTTGCGGTACCCCGGCTGTGGTCACGGTACATGGTGGTTTGTACGAATTGCTTAAATTCGGGCATCATGGCTTATACGCGGATCCGTTCCGTCCGATTGAATTTGGTACCCAGCTGGCCATGCCCCTACTCTACCCCAAGCTGCGTACGGAACTTTCGGTAGAAGGAGCACGTTTTGCGCGGCGCAATTTTGGCTGGACCGGAATTGCCAAACGCATCCTGGAGATTTTCGACCGTGCAAGAAATACTCAGTACATCCTGGATTAAAAAAACTTAACAACGCCTGAGTTTACAGGCGTTGCGTTTCTATATTTCATAAATACTTTGAATATATTTCGTTAAATTTTTATAATTTGAGTGCCGGATTTTTTTTTGGAATCCTGTTTTCAATATTGCATTACCCAAACATACCATTCTCATGCAAACCATTCTCGGATCAAGTGGCGCCATCGGCACCGTACTTGCCAAAGAACTTAAAAATTACACCGATAAAATCCGGTTGGTCAGTCGCAATCCCGCCGCCATCAACAATGACGATGAGTTGTATCCCGCCAATCTCAAGGATTACAGCACCATCGACGGCGCGGTAGCCGGCTCGGAAGTAGTCTATCTCGTCGTTGGTTTTGAATATGATATCAAAGTGTGGCGTACAGTTTGGCCGGAAGTAGTAAGCCATGTGATCGAGGCCTGCGCCAAACACAAGGCAAAATTGGTGTTTTTTGACAATGTGTATATGTATGATATCAAGGCTATTCCACACATGACCGAAGATTCGCCGATGAACCCGCCGAGCAAAAAAGGCGCGGTGCGCAAGCAATTGGTGGAAATGATCTTCAAGGCAGTGGAAGCTGGCAGAATCCAGGCTTTGATCGCCCGCGCCGCGGATTTTTACGGCCCCAAAAACGAAACCAGTTTTCTGATCGAGACCATCGCCAAGCCTTTAAAACAAGGCAAACGTGCTACTATCCTTGGCGCCGCCGATAAAAAACATTCCTATACTTACACCCCCGATGCCGCCAAAGCCGTTGCCATTTTGGGCAATACACCCGATGCTTACAACCAAATCTGGCACATGCCCACTCACCGCGATACGCTTACGCAAAAAGAATGGCTGGAGCTGTTCGCCCAGGAATTGAAAATTGATAAACCCAGATTCAATGTAATTCCCAAGTGGATGATTGGATTGATGGGGATTTTTGTACCGTTTATGCGCGAGACGCACGAAATGTTATATCAGTTCACCCGCGATTATTTTTTAGACAGCAGCAAGTTTGAAAAACGCTTTGATTTCAAACCGACACCCTATGACGAAGGCGCCCGGGAAACCGTGAAAGCGATGAAGTAAATTTTTATTTTTATTGCAAAAAACTTACGCCACCGACCACTCCCGCTTTTTCGCTGGCTGTTGCTGGTCTTTGCTGATTTCGGTGATTGCAAAATACCCTGCCACTACTGCTGAAACTATTAAATAACCGGCTACCAAGTAAGTAAACCAGGGCACGGCCGTAGCGCTCGCGCCAAACCAGTCGCCCATGTAATAAATCAGTCCCAGGCCTATCATGGATTTTCCGATTTCAATGTACATGGCGTACTTATGACGATCCATAAGCTCGGTGTAAGCAAAGACGCACAGAAAGACGAAAGCCCCGTAAATAAAGATATTCGGGCTGCCGATCTTGGCAATGTATGCAAAGAAATACACCAGCAGGAAATAACAGAAAAACATCTGCACCCACGACCAGGCGATAAATGTTTTGGATGCGGGGGTATCATATTTTTCAAAATTGTAAGGATCTTTAATAGCCGGCACAGGATATTTTTCAGCTACATCAGCAGGGCGCCAACCGGTGGGCATAAACCAAATACGCACTTTGTCCCACCAGCTTCGGGCACGCCAGGCATCCTTTACAAGCAGGAAAAAATGCTGGAAATTAATCTTGATCGGATTCCAGGTGCGCACGGGGCGCGTCACGCCGTACACAGGCGGCACACCATCGAGTTCCTCCTGAAAAGTGCCAAATAATTTATCCCATATAATAAAAATCTGAGAATGATTTCTGTCCAGATATTCTTTATTAATCGCATGATGTACCCGGTGGTGCGAAGGTGTCACGATAATTTTTTCCAGGAAACCCATTTTGCCAATTAGCTGCGTGTGGTACCAGTATTGCAAAAACAAGTGCAACGGCGCGATCACCGCGATCACCTGCTCGGGTACGCCCAGCAAAGCCGCGGGCAGCAACAAGATGGTGAAATAATTCACAAAACTGGAAATGGACTGCCGCAAGGCGCAGGACAAATTAAACTCCTCGCTGCTGTGATGAATGATGTGCCGGTTCCAGAGGAAATTGATCTCATGGCTCCAGCGATGCGCCCAATAGCCCTGAAAATCAACAACAATAAAGGCGATCACGTAAGTCAGCACGGTGTTTTGAATTTCAAAAATTGCCATTTTATCCACCATCCAGCCGTAAGCGATAATACCTACGCCAATGCCCAGCACGTCTTTGGTCACGTTGGTAATGCCAGAGCTCAGGCTCGACACACTGTCCAAACCACGAATGACCTTCCGCCCCATCCGCCATTCAAAGAATTTCTCCACAAAGAAAAGCCCAATAAAAATAGGCATCGCGATATTCAACACATAACCGTAGGTTTCCATAATTCGATTTGCTGATTTGCTAATAGTTCGATTTGCCAATCTTGCTAATACAAAATAAGAAAAAAGAGAGGAATTTACAAGCGAATTTTCGCTAAAAAAATTCCCGCAGATTTCGGGATAGACAGAATATTCATCTGTGCTGATCCACGAAACCTGCGGGAGGTTTAAATTTATACGGTAACTTTTACAATCAAGCCTTCGACGGCTGCTTCCACATTTTTTTCAATTCCGCGAGCTTCCCGGAGAGTTCCTCGAAACGCTCGTAAGCATCCCGCCCCGGGCGCTGGTCGGCATCGCTGATCATATTGCTCAGATAGCCCATCTGACTGATTAATCCCGGCAGCATGTAGCGACCTTCCTGTGTCACCAGCTCTGATTGGATCTTTTCCAAAACTGCCAACTCCGACTTCGCTGCTTCCACGTCCTTCTTCTTTTTGCTCTCTTTCACTACATTTTCCAGTTCTTGTTGGCGTTTGTCGATCGCCGCGTCAAACCTGTTAGCCTCGGAAATCATATCCCTGACCTTTAAATTCAAGGCTTCCTGTGCTTTTAGGTCTTCCAGCGTCAAACTGGTAGAAGCTTGCACCCGTGGGTCCATTCTGATGAAGAAATCCTGTGTCTGGGCTTGCCCGTCCACCGTCAGGCGCGCCTGATAACGGCCGGGAATCACCATCGCGCCGCCGCGGCCCGACCTGTTTGGATTGGAATTCCAAGGCCCCAGATGCGTCATATCCCAGAGAATACGGTGCAGACCAGGTTTGATTTCCAGATTTAAGCCAGCGTTGCCGCCAAAGACAAAATTGGTCGCCATATCGCGCTCCCCCTGGCTGCTTTCTTCCTGCTTCTTGCTGGTAAAGGCTTTGATCATCTTGCCGGAGGCATCCATGATCTCCAGATTAATTTCATTAGCCGCCTGAGGCAAATAATAATGCATGGTCACGCCCGGAGTCGGATATTCCACGCCATCTTCGCGGGTTCCGCGATAGCGCAGGCGATACGCATCATTGGGTTCAAAGAAAGTCACTTTATCGTCCGATTTCCACTGATGCAGCGGCGTCAGATCATCTATAATCCAGAAACCACGCCCCATTGTAGAAAGCACCAGATCCTTGCGATATACTTTAATATCGGTAATCGGCGTAACCGGCAGATTTTGCTGGAACGGCTGCCAGTTCTGACCATCATCCAAAGAAACAAACATACCAAATTCGGTGCCGGCGTACAACAAACCCTCGCGATCCGGGTCTTCCCGTACTACGCGTGTCGGATAATCAGCCGGAATGCCATTGGTAATAAGTTTCCAGGATTTGCCGTAGTCTTCAGTTTTATAAATATAAGGCTTCCAGTCGCCTAATTGATAGCGCAGCACGGCAATATAAGCCTTGGCCGGATCGTGCGGAGACGGCTCTACTGCATCCACGCGACCACCGGAAGGCAGATCCTTTGGAGTGACATTTTCCCAGGTAGCTCCACCGTTTCTGGTGACGTGCACGGGACCGTCGTTGGCGCCCACCCAAATCAAACCTTCTTTTATTTTGGATTCGCGAATGGAATAAATCGTGCTGTAATACTCTTCACCGGTAATATCGCGCGTAATGGGCGAGCCGGAAATCATTTGCGTTTCACCTGTAAATGCCGTCAAGTCCGGGGAGATGATTTCCCAGGTTTTGCCATCGTCTGTGGTTTTGTGCACATACTGCGAACAGTGATACACTACGTCCGGGTTGTGCGGCGACACGTGAATCGGCGCTACCCGCTGAAACCGGAATTTCAAATCCTTGGGATGATGCCCGTAAATATTCATCGCACCCACGTGGTACTGCATTTCCTGACCGGTTTTCTTGTTGAAAACGCCAAAATTGCCTTTACAATTGGAATACACAATGTCCGGATTGCCGGGCTTGGGTACCGCAGGGCCAGTCTCACAACCACCAGTATTTAAAATATAAGCATTGGGGCCGGCCTGCACGCCAAAAGGCGGAAGACTGGGTACCGCAATCGTTGTATAATTATCTTGTTGACCTGCATAGAGCCAATACGGGAACTGATCGTCCACCTCTACCTGATACAGCTCGGCAGTGGGCTGATTGAATTGGGTTGACCAGGTTTTGCCGCCGTTGGTCGTCACGTTGGCGCCGCCGTCGTTGCATTCTACCATAATCAGCGTATCGTTCGGGTTGATCCAGATTTCGTGGGTATCGCCGTGGGGCACACTTTTGCGTTGCCAGTTTTTACCGCCATCGGTAGATTTCCAGAGCTGGGTAGCACTCACCCACAGCACATCGGCGTTTTTAGGATTCGCATCAATATTGCAATAGTAAAATGGTCGGTCGAGCAAAGGATCATGCGTACTCACCAATTCGAAGCTTTCTCCACGGTTGTCTGAGCGATACACACCGCCGTCGCCCTTGGGCGCTTCCACCAATGCCCAGAGCCGGTTTGGATTGGCAGGCGACACCGCCAGGTCAATTTTACCGATCAAACCCTTGGGCAAGCCCGCCACCATTTTCTTCCAGGTAGTACCGCCGTCGGTAGATTTGTAAATACCACCTTCCACGCCACCGCTGATGATCGTCCAGGGCTTGCGCTCACCGCGCCAGGCAGCCGCGTAAATGGTATTGGGATCATCCGGCGCAAACTCTACATCGGCAATACCGATGGTATCTGCAATAAACAATACCTTTTCCCAGCTTTTGCCACCGTCTTTTGTTCTGAAAACGCCGCGTTCCGGATTGGGCGCAAAGGCATTCCCAATGGCTGCTACAAATACAATATCCGGATTGGTAGGATGAATTTCTACCGCGCCAATCTGCCCGGTCTTTTCCAAGCCTACCAGCGTCCACTTTTTGCCGGCATCGCTAGATTTGTAGACGCCCTTGCCGGTAATTACATTGCTTCGCATTCCGTCGGAGCCGGTGCCTACGTACACAATCTTGGAATTGGAAGGCGCCACATCAATGGAACCGATTGAAGGCGTGGCAAAAAAGCCATCGGAAATATTATCCCAGGTAACGCCATAATCTGTGGTTTTCCAGACGCCGCCGCCGGTAGCGCCCATATAAAAAGTACCGGGTTCAGAAACAACCCCGTGCACCGCCGTCGCCCGCCCGCCGCGAACCGGACCGACACTGCGGTATTTTAGTTCTTTAAATAATTCATCGTTGCTGCCCTTGTTCTGTGCAAAACCAGGCGCACTCCAACCCAATAGAATCAGAGCTAGTGAGAGTAAGCTGTATTTCATTATCAGATTTCACTTTTAGAATTTAGTAATATGAAATTAGACAAAGGGAAGATACAATTTTTTGAAGAAGCCTGCGAAAATGCACGCAGAACGTCTAAAACATACTTTGAAATTGTGTTTCGGCTTACCAGAGTATCCCGTGCAACAATCAGGGATATTCCCGGAACAGTTATGATATTTCCCAGACAATCTGGGGAAGTGCACAGATGAGCCGGGCATGTCCTGAATTTGACTGGGGGCGTCCTGGACGGAATACAGGGTTTCAAAAATTCAACCAGGGGCTCCCTGAGTCTGGTAAGGGATATCCCTGATGAAATTTAGGGCTTCCCGAGTGGCATCCGGGACTTCCAAAGTCTGAGCGGAGATTTCCCAAATTGGACTCAGGACGTCCTAAATTGGACTGGAGACTCCCCTGGTGGCACTTAGGACGCCCAAAATGGTGCTAAGGGCTTCCAAAATTGAATCTGTGAATGCTTGAATTGGGTTTGGGATGTTCTTTTTTAGAGTTAGGGAGTCCAAAATAAAAATTAAAGCTATCCAAGTTAAAGTCAGATTAGGCGACCGCGGCAGTAAATACTTGCGCATACCGTCTTAATCTCCTATCTTCGACCTATGGAAAATTACCGTTTAGACCGTACCGCTTTTGCCATTCAATCCTTTGAAGAATCGGCGCATCAGCGAGCATATTGGCTTACTCGCACACCACGGGAGCGCCTGGCGGCAGCCTGGTATTTAATTTGTTCTGCTTATAATTTGGATCATTCCAAGCACCACCGATTGGATCGCACCGTTTTTTCGATGAGAAAGCAGCCTGCATGAAGACAAATGTTTTTAATTTAGATTTTCAGGATTTTATACGCGAACTAAATAATCATGAGGTCGAATACATCCTTGTGGGAGCCTATTCTGTCATCCTGCACGGCTATGCCCGCACAACTGGCGATATGGATATTTGGGTGAAACCGACAGCTGAAAATTATCAACGATTGGTAAAAGCGTTCAATCAATTCGGTTTGCCTATCTTTGATATGACCTTAAATAAATTTTTACAAACCGAAGCTTATGACGTATTTACTTTTGGCAGACCACCCGTTTGCATTGAAATCCTGACCATAGTACAAGGGTTGGATTTTGAACCTGCTTATAAAGGATCCAAATGGTTTGAAATAGATAAACAATTATTTGTAAGAAGCTTACAACTTTCGGATTTAATCAAAGCAAAAAAAGCAGCAGGGCGAGCAAAAGATTTAGATGATTTAGAAAACCTGCCGTCATGAAACCTACAACTTTCAAAATCATCTCCGCGGGGGCGGGCAGCGGCAAGACGTACCGTCTGACTTCTGAAATGGTGGAACTCCTGAAAAACGGCGTTCGCGCCAGCGGGATTATCGCCACTACCTTTACCACCAAAGCGGCCGCGGAACTCCAGGAACGTGTGCGGGTGCGCCTGCTTGAAGCGGGTATGACGGCACAAGCGGATGAACTCACCAATGCGCTCATCGGCACGGTACACGGGCTGGGCGTGAAGTTGCTGCAGCGCTTTGCGTTTGAGGCAGGGGTATCGCCGGAGGTCTCTATTATTGCTGATGAAGATCAGCAGACCATGTTTAACCTCTCGCTGGCAACGGTGCTCACCGAGGAGCGCGTGCTGACCATGGAGCGCCTCTGCGACCGGCTGGGATTGAATAAAAATGATTACTTCGACTGGCGGCGCGATGTGAAGTTCCTCACCGATATTGCCCGGGCCAATGATTTTTCGCTGGAAGTACTGGAAAAAAGTAAAATCCAGTCCTTTGAAAGCTTTACGCAATTTCTGAGCGAGCCTTCGGCGCAATCGGAGGAATATTTTAATGAACGCCTGGAAAAGCTGCTGGATGAGACCATCTTCACGCTTGAAAATAATGAGGATTCCACCAAAAAAACCGGCGATGTAGTTGCTCAGCTTAAAGGTTTCCGGCGGGAACTGGAGCTGCGGGGCGAACTCTACTGGCACCAGTGGGCAAAAATTTCCAAGCTGGACCCCGGCGCCAAAAGTCGGGACGATATCGCCGAACTTAAGGATTTTGCAGCTACCCATGATACCATTCCTGCATTTCACCATGATATCCGGGATTTCATTTATACCCTTTTCGATATTGCCATCGAGGCTTTGCGCGAATACGATGCGTATAAAAAGCGGCGCGGGCTGATCGATTATACTGACATGGAAGTGCTGGTGAAACGTCTGCTGGAAAACGAAGCCGTTCAGGAAGTATTGAGCGAGGAGCTGGACTTACTCATGGTAGATGAATTTCAGGATACGAGCCCGATTCAGTTGGAAATTTTTCTGAAACTTTCTAAACTCGCCAAATACTCGGTCTGGGTAGGCGACCCCAAGCAGTCGATCTACGGTTTCCGGGGCGCCGAGCCGCGCCTGATGCAGGCTATTATTAACAAAAGCGGCGGTATCAAAGCCGAAAATATCCAGAAACATTCCTGGCGCTCGCGCGAGGACGTGGTGTTTGCCACCAATGCCATTTTCACCAAAGCCTTTCATGAAATTCCCGCCGAACAGGTAGCGCTGGAACCCAAACGCACGCGTGACAAGGATTCTATTGAGATGAACGACGCGCTGGTGCACTGGCATTTTATCTACGATGGCGACGGACGACAGCCGGGCAAACCCTGGGTGGAGCATTGCATAGCACAAAGTCTGAAACAATGGCTGGAACGCGGTATGACCATTTTGCCAAAAGGCGAGAAAGAAAACCAAAAAGCCCGGCCAGGCGACGTGGCCATCCTCTGCCGCTCGAACAAGGAATGCGTAGAAGTGGCAGAAGCCTTGCACCGCGCGGGTTTGCGCGCCGCGATTTCCCGGAGTGGCTTGTTGAACACCGCTGAGGCCAAGCTGATTTTTGCCTGTTTGAAATATATTTTGAATCAGCACGATTCACTCTCAATTGCGGAGATTTTGTTACTGGCAAGCGGCAAGGATATTGAAGAAATTATCGAAGACCGATTAGAGTGGCTGGACAAAAAAGAGGCGCCGGATTCAAATAAATCAAGTACATTCAATGGACAGTGGGGCGAACACGATCCGATTATCAAGCTGCTCAATGAGTTGCGTACAAAGGTCGCAGATTTGTCGAGTTCGGAAATTCTGAACCTGCTGCTCGAAGAACTGGACTTGCGGCGCATCATTGCTTCCTGGGGAAATGTGCAACAGCGCCTCGATAATGTGGATGTGCTGCGGCAATTCGCTTTGCAATACGAAGAAGCTTGCAACCGGCTGCATACGGCAGCTTCGCTGGGTGGTTTTCTGCTGTGGCTCAGCGATCTGGAAAACAACAAAAACGACCTGCAAGGCTCCGGGGTAGGCCCCGACGCCGTGAATGTAATGACTTATCACAAAAGTAAAGGACTGGAATGGCCCGTAGTCATTTGTCATAGCCTCGAAGGTTCCCTGCGCGCCGATGTGTGGGGCATTGACATCATCCCGGAAACCGAGGAGGTGGATTTGGATAATGTACTGGGCAACAGATGGTTGCGCTATTGGGTGAACCCCTACAACGATCAGTATCGCAATACTTTGCTGGAAACCCGCATCAATGAAAGCACCGTCAAAACCGCCAAGGACGATCAGGCCCTCCAGGAGGAAGCCCGGCTGCTGTACGTAGGTCTTACCCGCGCACGCGATTACCTGATTTTTCCGACCACGCCCAAGCCGACCAAATGGCTCAACCGCGTATGGCACGAAGGCAACGAGGACTACCCTACCCTCGATCATCAAAGCTACGAAACGCCCTGGATGTGGCACGACCGCGTGCTGACCAAACAAACCGAGGTGTTCCCCTATCCCAAAGATTTTCCACAGACGGAAATTGCCGAACACGACATCCTATTCATCGAACCACGCGCAGGCAAGCAGGCGCATTTGACTTACGCCATTGATCCTGATAATGAGCACTTTACCCAGGAAATGCAGGCAGCCCTCGGGGCTGTGTTCAGCTATACCAGCCCGATTCCCCTGGCCGAGGATGCCGACCGTTATCAGGTGGCAAAAATGATGAAAGCTTGTGTGACCGGCTTCCATAGCGATTATTCGCAGCAGGAACTAGCGGAAATGGTGGAAGCTTTTATTAAGCGGTTTCAATTGGATGAAATGCTCAAAATCAGCGATTTATACCAGCAAATGCAGGCGTTTTTCAAAGAATTGGACAAGCAGTTTGCTATCAAAAAAATGCATCGCAAGTATCCGGTGCGGTATTTCCACCACGGGCGTTTGTTCGAAAGAATACTGGATTTTGTGCTCGAAACCGACCAGGGATTAATAATTATACAAAACTCTGGATTTCAAGGAGAAACTAAAAATATTTATAAAAAAGCGCTGGATTTGGGTCCGTTTTTCTACCTCAGCAAGCTGGCAATAGAGGAAATTTTTCAGGTTGCAAATGTCAGAACCTTTGCGCATTTTGTGCTGCATGGCACGCTGCAGGAAGTGGAGATTCAGAAATTACAGAAGAAATCCCAAGAAAAAGAGCAATTATCGCTATTTTAAACAACAATAAGTTAAGTAAAGAGACAATTTTAAGTTTAAATAAAATATTTTATGAGAAGTTGATTGTCAGATTAATTTGACTTTCGACGGTCGACTGTAAAACTGTCTGACTACTTAACACACAAACACTTTAACACCTGAACACAATATTATGAAACCATCCAAAGAAAAACTCTACGACGCCCTGGGCGAGCTGATCTACGCAGTAGCCAAAGCCGACGGGCTGGTGCAAGCTGAAGAGACCGCCAAGCTTGATGAAATTTTACAAAAGCATCCCTGGTCGCGCGAAGTGCAATGGTCTTTCGATTATGAAAAAAAACATGAAACCTCCCTGGAAGAAGCCTACGCCAAAGCCCTGAACACCTGCAAAGACTACGGCCCCGCCGAAGAATATGAATATCTTTTTGAAATATTATACGAAATTGCCAAAGCAAGTAATGGATTAAATGTAGAAGAAGCCCAGATTATTGTGCGGTTCAAGATGGATCTGAAGGAGCATTTTATGAACCTGGATCTGGAAGAGTAAATAATTTAAACCATTAACTAATCATTACATTAACTTACTTAAAATTTTATTCCATTATCCTGTCTGGGCTTCTATTTTTATTATTTTGGGATATATAAAGTTTCTTACCTGAAATTCCGAAAAAAAGTCACACAAGCGATGTCGAATAAAAAACGAATGCTGCGATACTTGCACTACTTTTGTGATGAGAAAAGGTTTTGCGAATCTAACCGAAAGCACAATTGGCAGGTTATCAGCAATATTTAATAAATATCATAAACGCCAAATTATTATGAAAAAAATCGTATTACTGACATATTTAGTCCTGACCGTATCATGCATCTTTGCACAAAATAATTACATCACCGAAGCCCGGCAAAGACTCAAAAACTCAATAGAGACGACCCTCGCCATTGCGGATATGATGCCGGAAGAGCATTATGATTTTAAGCCGACCGAGGAAGAAATGAGTTTTAAAGAGCAGTTATTACATGTCATCGGCAATGTCAACTGGCTGACCAGCAGCTATTTAGGAGGCAAAAAACTGGAAGCTGATTTAAAGAAAAAAGATTACACCAAAGCCGAAGTGATTCATATTTTAAATACTGGTTTCGCCAATGCAACCGAAGCATTAATGAATTTAAAACCCGAGCAACTCGAAGAATCCGTGCAGTTCTTCGCCGGCCCGATGACCAAACGCCAGATCATGACGCTACTCAATGACCATCATACGCATCATCGGGGGCAGTTGGTCGTATATTTGAGATTGAATGGTATCAAGCCTCCACAATATAAAGGATGGTAATTTTTGGTGTGCTGGTTCTGAGTATTATCGTTCTATTACCTGAACCATAACACCATAACACCATAACACTAAAAACCATAACACTAAAAATAAATAACATGAATAATCCATTTCATTTAGCCTTTCCGGTAAAGAATCTGGAAGAAACGCGCAGTTTTTATGAAGGTTTGCTGGGCTGTAAGGTTGGTCGCTCGGCGGAGCGCTGGATCGACTTTGATTTCTACGGTCATCAAATTTCGGCGCACCTCACCGAAGCCCCGATTCAAGAGCCACCCGCCAACCCTGTGGATGGTAAGCAGGTGCCAATCAAGCATTTTGGCGCGATCCTGAACATGGAACAATGGGAAGTGCTGGCGGAAAAACTCAAGGCACACGGCACCGAATTTATCATCGAACCATACGTTCGCTTCAAGGGTGAAATCGGCGAGCAGGCCACCATGTTCTTCCTCGACCCCAGTGGTAACGCCCTGGAATTCAAGGCATTCAAGGATTTCAACCAGATTTTTGCATCGTAAAATCCATTCGAGGTGGCATTCCGATTGATCGAAATGCCGCCTCGTTCATTTTTGGAAAACAGGAATAAAGCACTATTTTTACCCAAAATACGCTGCCCGATGCGCAACATTTTCCTGTTTTTATTTATAATTGTTTATGCTGTTCAAACAATCGGGCAATCCTGCAGCGGCTCGGTTGGCGACAACATTTTCCCGGATGGCGACTTTGGTACTGGCGATGCCAATATCCTTCCGGTTGACCCACAACTGGCGCCGGGCTACCGCTATCAATTCACGCCTCCACCCGACGACGGCTTTTACACCATCACCAATAATACTACGCCCTGGGGCAGTTTTGCCGCGGATAGCTGGATCAACATCGGCGATAACAGCAGCGATCCACGGGGATATATGATGGTGGTCAATGCCAGCTTTTCGCCAGGCTTATTTTATGAAAAAACGGTGACCGTCTGCGGCAATACAAATTACGAATTTTCAGCAGATGTTATTTCTTTGAACGACCCCAGCCGTGGCTCGGGCTTCATTTCGCCGAATATTTCCTTTCTCATCAACGATACCATTGTGTACAGCACCGGCGATGTGCCTGTGGATACTCGTTGGCATACGTATGGCTTCACATTTACCACCCATCCGGACGCCACGCAGATCAAGCTGGCGCTGCGCAACAACGCACCCGGCGGCTTCGGTAATGACCTGGCCCTGGATAATATTTCGTTCCGGCCTTGCGGGCCCACGGTTAGGCTGATCGATACGGCTACTTTTTGTACGCCTAATCGGGAAATCACGATCAACTCAGAAATCATTGGTTCGGCTTTCGCGAATCCAGTTTTTCAATGGCAACAAAGCGCTTCCGGAAATGGTAATTGGACGGACATCTCCGGCGAAAATAATGCGGATTTAAACCTCAATAACCCGGTGGACGGGCAATATTTTCGGCTTACAGTGGCGAGTTCGCCCGCCAATCTGGCGCAAAATTCCTGCCGCATTACGTCCAATCCGACGCGAGTCACTTATCAGCCCGAACGCGACACCATCCGCCGCACGATCTGCCTGGGCGATACGATTCAGATTGCCAACCAATTCTTTTTTCAAACGGGAAGCACTGATATTGCAGGAAAAGCCATAAATGGTTGTGACAGCGTGGCTACCGTGATCATTGAAGTGGAAGATTTGTCCGGTTTCACGATCGAAGGGCTTCCCCTTTTATGCAAGGGCGATACAACAGTGCTCAATGCCGGTGTTTTTGCTAAATACAGCTGGTCGGACGGTACGAGCAACTCGAGTTTGGACATTACATCTCCCGGAATTTACGGGGTAACGGTGACTTCGTCGAATAGCTGCATTGGCAGCGACACGATCCAGGTCAACAACGCCGAAATCAGCGACTTTTCAGTAGAGCTAGTACCGCCGCTTTGCGCGAATAGCGCTGATGGCCAGCTCAATATTTCCAATGTACAGGGTAATGCCCCGCCGTTTTTGTATGCGATCAATGGCGGCCCGTTTCAGGAAATGACACAGTTTCCAAATCTTGCCAAAGGAACGTATCAAATAACGGTACAAAATACAATCGGCTGCCAATTGCAAAAAGAGCTGACCCTTCGGGCGCCCTTGCCGTTTACAGTGGAGTTGGGCGACAATACTCCATTAGATTTGGGCGACAGCCTGACATTGAATGCGTTTAGCACTTTGCCAATCGACGCTTTTGCCTGGGAACCCTCGGAAACACTGAGCTGTAGCGATTGCCCTGCGCCTGTGGCAACGCCTTTGAAAAATACCACTTATATCCTGACTGCCCTGAACGCAAATGGCTGTGAATCAAAAGATTCTATCAATGTGGCGGTTTTCAACACAAAGAAAGTTTTTGCGCCGAATGCCTTCTCACCGAATGGGGATGGCGTGAACGACGAATTTACTTTGTTTCCGGGAAAAAGTGTGGATCATATCCTAAAACTGGAAATCTTCGACCGTTGGGGGAATCTGATTTTTAGCTCTGAAAATGCGGGCGTTCTTAGTTGGAATGGCAATTCTAACGGTAAGACCGCCCCGGAAGGGACGTATGTGTGGACGGCCTCTATTCAATTTATTGACGGAATTGTAGAGTTATTTAGTGGAGATGTAACTTTAATCCGATGAGGGTTTTAATTTTTTAAATATCCAGAAAACGAGCACACCGAAAGCCGTCAGGATCAATCCTGCCCAGGCCTGGTTAGGTCTTTGAATCAATGTATTGATCACAAATGCCAGTGAAATACCAACAAACACTAGCGGTACCACCGGATAGCCCCACACGCGGTAGGGCCGCGCTTCTTCCTTGCGCTTGGCGCGAAAAATGAACACGCTGGCGCCGGCCAGCCCCATGAACAAAATATCCATGAAAGTTACATAGGTAATAAGATTACTAAATGTCCCCCAGAAAAGTAATAATAAAATCGCCCAAACGGATTGTACGATCATGGCCGTCGCTGGCGTTTGGAAACGCGGATGCACGAAGGCCAGTTGTTTGAAAAAAATCCCATCCTTCGCCATTGCAAAATAAATACGCGGCGCGCTCATGGTGTAAATCCCAATCGTCCCGAAAATGGAAATAGCAATAGCAACTGCCACCATTTTCCCGCCGAAGCTAAACACCGAACCTATCGCATCACCCGCTACCCGGGCGGTATTGGCAATTTCCGGCAAGGGCAATAACAGCATGTACGCCAGGTTGACCAGCACGTAAGTGATCGTCACGATCAAAGCCCCCAGCATCATGGCACGAGGCACCGTACGTTGGGCATTAATGGCTTCGCCAGCCAGGTAAGAAGCATGATGCCAGCCGCCAAAGGACCAGAGTACGCCGATCAAGCCGATCAGCAAGGCTCCCATCAGATTGGGAGGCGTATTTTCAAGCAGTGAAAAACTCAAATTGACTTCCGTGGGTTCGAAGAAAATAAAGCCGACGATGATGATTCCGACAATCGCAAGCAGCTTCAAACCCGTGAAAATATTGGCAAACCATTGACTGACGTTGACGCCAATGACATTAATGCCGGTTAAAACGGTGATAACCGTAACCGCCACCGCGATTTTATCGTTATCATCCAGGGGTGTAAAATAAGTCATATACTCCGCCAAAGCCATGCCCAGCGCCGCCAGCGCACCGGTATTGATGACCAACAGCGTAATCCAGCCGTACAAAAAGCCAACCAAATCACCGTAAGCCTCTTTCAAGAAAACATACACGCCCCCGGCCTTGGGGAACATGCCCCCCAGCTCCGCGAAAGTCAAGGCGCCCGTGAGTGCGATCACACCGCCAATTGCCCAGATCAATAGCACGAATCCATGATGCGGCACAGCTTGCACAACCTCGTAAGGTGTTACAAAAATCCCGGAGCCAATGCAGGAACCCACAGCGATCATGGTGAGGCCGTAGAGTGTCAGTTTTTTCTTGAGTTCGGTCATATTATGTTATGATATTATGATGTTGGGACATTTACAAAATAGAATATTCTAATACCTAAGTATCTGAATATCTACATTAAAAAATCCATTTTACCAAAGGATACACCACAAAAGAAATAAGTAATACGGTAATAATATTCAACCAGATGCCTGCTTTAAACATTTGCGGAATCGAGACATGCCCGCTGGCGAACACGATCGCGTTGGGTGGCGTAGACATCGGCAGCATGAAGGCACAGCTCGCCGCCATCGTCACCGGGATGCAAACCTCCAATGGATTAATCCCCGCGCCTTGTGCAATGCCGCCTACCACCGGCAGAAAAATAGTGACCAGCGCCACATTCGACATTACTTCCGTGAGCAAGAGTGAAACCGTAGCTAAACCCAAGATAATGAACACATTAGCATCTTTCAAATGACTGAACTGGCTGCCGATCAGGTCGATAATTCCGGTGGAAGCCAGGGCATCCGCCAAACTCAAGCCACCGCCAAAAAGCAGTAAAATACCCCAGGGGAGGCGATCTGTGTCGCGCCATTCCAGCACAAAACGATTCTCACCCCAATCAATCGGCGTGACAAATAAGGCTACGGTGGCCATCATAGCGATGCCTTCGTCGGAGAGATTGAGTCCGGGTAAAATACTATTTAAACCCGCCCGAAAAATCCACAGCAGCGCGGTGGAAACAAAAATAATGAGGGTTCGCTTTTCCCCCCGGCTCATTTTGCCTAGCTCATCCACTTCTTTTTGAATAAGTGCTTCCGCACCGGCGAAGTTTCCAAGCTTATTAGGGTATAAAACTTTGACAATCAAAAAATAAGCAATGAATAACAACAAAATCGTGAAGGGTAAAGCCATGAGCATCCATTTGGCAAAACTGACTTCGTAATCAAATGCTTCGCGCATATAGCCGGCAAAAACGACGTTGGGAGGCGTACCGATGATCGTTGCTGTACCACCGATATTAGAGCCATATGCAATGGCCAACATCATGCCCAGCGCAAAATATTTAATTCCTTTTTCTGATGTAACTTCCTGATCTTTAGCCAATAGTGCAATCACCGAGGTTGCTATCGGAAGCATCATTACCGTTGTAGCAGTATTGCTGATCCACATACTGATCGCCGCCGTCGCCAGAAAAAATCCCAGGATAATGCCATTGGCGTTGGTACCTGTTTTCAGAACGATATTAAGCGCAATCCTGCGGTGAAGTTCCCATTTTTCCATTGCCAAAGCGATCATAAAACCACCCATAAACAAAAAAACCACTGGATTGGCATAAGGCGCGGTAGCCTCTTTCATGCTGCTCACGCCCAACAATGGTAACAACACAATGGGCAACAGGGCCGCCACCGCCAAGGGCACTGCTTCAGTGACCCACCAAACCAGCATAAACGCCGCAATAGCAATGACTTTCCAGCCTTCGATGGTTAAACCCTCCGGGGCAGGCGCCAATAAAATGATCAGGAACAGGAGTGGTCCAAGCCCTAAGCCAATTTTCTGTAACATCTTTCAAAATGGGTTTTAGCCCGTAAAAATAAGTTTCCCGGCGAGAAGTCAATAATTTCTTTTTGCGAAAAGCGAATTTTGTAGAAAACTGTTTGGGAAAAACAAAAGGGCAGAAGTAAAATAACTTCCCCCTTTTATTTACTTTATGATTAATAATCGCATCGTCTCTCCACCCCGCGTCTCCGGGTTTCTACTTCTCCCGCATACTCACCGCATCGGTTTTCATCTTGACATTTGCTACCACCCACTTACCAACCTCATAACCCTGCGTTACGCCATTGTCAATGGCCGGGCGATAATGAATGCCACCGTACAAACGACTCACCGCCGCCTCATCGGAAGCATGGAAAAAAGATTTGAATGAACGAGCCGGCAAGCCAAACTCTTCTTCCGAATCATCTACAAAAGCAAAATCATCACCAAAAATGGAAGTCAGGGCCGTAGCCGCAGCGCGGGAGATCACACTATGACCGCTGGTGTATTCCGGAAATGGCGGCGTTTGCAGCAGGGGCAGCCACTCTTCATCTATATAGCGATTGATGTAAGTTTCGGGGCGTACCAACTGGCTCCGGTATTTTTCATCCCAACAACTGATAAAGCCATCCGCCAGTGCAACCGAGGTCAGTGCATAAGCACTTGTAGTTTTCATAAAGTCGGCATTCGCCTTGGTCGCCACGATCCGGGTAATATTGATCCAGTGCCCGCCAGGGGTAATTTTTTTGCTGGCAAACATGACGTGCCCCACCTGATTGACCACGTAAGGATTACAGTCCCAAAATCTTGCAATCGCCTCACGTTCAGCACGTTCTGCTTCATTTCCAACCTGAAGCGCTTCATACACTTCCATGGTTTCTTTATAAAACTGACTATTTTTATCGGTACTGAAAGCGGTCGGCCGGGCAGGTATAAACTGCTGGGCAGAATCAATCACAAATGGTCTGAGCTTTTCCCAACTCGGCTCAATGCCATCCATATAAGCGGGCGGCGTAGGCTGCCACTTCGATGGGTCATCGGTAATGGAGTATTTCGGGTACGAACGCGTTTCTTTATAATTATCCTTGGAAGACCAGGCTAAAATATGATCTGCGACTTTCTCGCCATAAGCAACCGAACGATCATACACCGCGCTGGGAATGCCCAATTCCTTGAATTCTTCGTGGATCTTTTCACTGAAAATGGCAATCGTATCCTCCGAAAAAATCAAGGCTTGCCCAACTTTCAGCATCGCATGCACGCTGGCCAGCGGATAGCAATATTCCTTGCCAACTTCGGGTTTGGGCGCAGGTGTCAATTCGGTCAATTGCCCTGCAAGGCTTTGATAATCAGGACTTCCGGGCAAAGCGGCTTCGTAGCCTGCAATGCTGGCATAAGCATAAATACGGCTCGCCACCGGCGGCGAAAATATATCATGAACGATGACATCGGTGAGCCGCTTCATGGAGCGGTGAAAAAACTCCGGGTTTGACGCTTCCTGCTGATAATCAGCACTTTCTTTTGCACAAGCCGCCAATAAAATCAGTATTGGCAGTAACATTAGCCCCTTTTTCATAATCTGACAAGTGTTTTATACAAAGTTAAAAACTAATCGGGAACCATGAAAATTAGTTGCCTCGATTCCTGTAAACCGCCAAACATTTAGCCAGCATTCTTTCCAATTCTTACAAGGTGGTTTCCATAATTGAATATGAACAAAACCGGCAAATTCCCGTTGCAAATATTGAATGTCCAGGAAGTCATTCATTCAATGAAAACAGCGACGCAAAAAATTATAGATACCCAATCAACAAACCATTACATCTGTATTCCGCCCATATTCAAATACCATACAGGATTCGTAATTATTTATTACACAAATTAAATAAAACTTACACTCACGATGAAGTACATTATTTCACTTATAATGCTATTATTTTTTCTTACCCCGTTTATTTACAGCCAATTTATAACGGTCAATTTTGATGTAGAAAAAAACTATTTCAATGAAGGACAGCCCCTGCCCTCCGAGAAAGCCATGATGTTTACCGGACTAGCACCAGAAGGTGTTAACATCGTCGAAATCAGCATTTTACCGGCTAAAGGCAAGGACGAAAACGACGCACTTTACACCGCGATTTGGAAAAACACCACCAACAATCAAAGCGGTAATTACAGCTTGGCCGTGAATTATAAACTTCGTGCTTCGGAGGAATATGATTTTAAATTTCGCTTTTTTAAAGTAATGTCTGAAAATGAAGTTAATCAACTGACCGAAAGGATTGATAATCAACTAAATGCATACCTGGATGCCAGCGTTTATTTGGATAAAGATGAAATAGAATTGGCCAAAAGAGATAAAAAAATGCTATCCGAAATGCAATCATTGGTAAATGAATTGCTGATTAATTACAGAAATTTAAATAATACTGAATTTGAAGGATTCTCTACCTCCATTGAGCAAAAACTGAAAAGGCTTGATAAACTGGAAGTCCCGGATCGAAAGAAAGACAGCACGGCCGTGAAACCGGATGAATTTTTGGCTATCCAGAAAGACGAACTACGGAGCCAGATCGCTCGTGAAGTAAAACTTTACATGAATAAAGATTGGAGCATCATGACTTCGACTTATTATGTAGATAATTATGAAACCGAACAGAAAAAAGGTTCTTTTTCAGTAAATGTGGGCTACGGCGGGGTTTACTTGTCCGGAAATATTGATGATTTTAATTATGGCGCTGCCCCTTACGCCGGCTTGTCTTTCCCTTTGAGCAACAGCACTTTAGCTCCGCGATTCTTGCGCAATTCTTCTCTGACAGTAGGAGCATTTTTCGATAATTTTGAAAATGAAAATGGCACGAAAATCAGCGGTGTGATTGTCAATCGCCCGATTTATGTGGGTTTGGATTATAAATTATTCCAATTTGTTCGCTTTAATGCCGGCGCCACCTTCCTGGAAAGCCGACCCGAAGATTCTAATAGTGGTCCCGTTATTTCGGACGAAGAAAACAGCATATTTATCCGTCCGTTCATCGGGCTGAGCGCGAAAATTGATTTATCCTTAACTTTCGGACGATAAAAGTGAATGATGACATCATATCGAGTGAATATGATGTCATCGCTTTTTATTTACTTAACCGTAAACATCTTTTTTTCCTTGCCTACTCCTTTGATCGTCAAAGACTTCCACTCTTTCGGGAGTTTTGTTTTGATTTGAGTAATGCCCTGATCGGTTATTTCCAAGCCGCCCAAACCAAAGATCACCGCCTGTAACATCCCGCCGGCGCCGGTGGCGAAGTAAGGATTGGTACCGCCCGCAGTTTCTGCCAGCACGCCAAACGGCGGTACTTCGTTTGCTTTATAACTTTTAATGAATAACTCATGCGCTTTATTCACATCGCCGAGGCGCGCATATAATAATGCGAGCACCGAGTTGCCCATAGCCGGGCCATCAGGCGCCATGCGGGGTTCATAATATTTCAAATCTTTTAAAATCTGCTCTTGTTCGGTGACAATCTTGAGCGGGAAGGCCAGCAAATTCACATCTGCTTGCTTTATCATCACGCCATCATAAGTCGCATTTTCTTTAGTGGTGCCGTCAGGAAATTTTAATATCGGAATATTATCCGCTACATGATTCCAATCGGGATTTGGCGCCAAGCCCAGTTCCTGCGCGGCTTCTGTGGCGTAGCGCAGCACGGTGATCGCCATGCCGTTGGTAAATGCATTATTATCAATATTTTCCTGCCATTCATTCGCGCCGATTACATTATTTATTTGATAATTGCCAGGGCCCTTGCGTTCCACACGGCTCGCCCAGAAATCGGCAACTTCTTTTAATACCGGATAGCCTCTTTCCTGCAACCATTGCTTATCTTTTGTCACTAAATAATATTGCCAGAACGCCCAGCCCACGCAGCCGCTGATATGATGCTGAAAGGGTCCGGTCAATGCCCACACCGGCGTGTCTTCCGAGCCATCCGCGCTGGATTCCCAGGGGTACATCGCGCCGTCGTAGCCGTGCGAGAAGGCGTTTTGTTTGGCGGCTTCCAGGCGTTCAAAACGATATTCCAATAATGATTTTGCAATATCAGGTTGTAATATTAATAACGGCGGGTACATCCACAATTCGGTATCCCAGAAAACGTGACCGTTGTAACCCAGGCCAGACAAGCCCATCGGCGACAAGCTATAAGCCGTGCCTTCCCGGGCAAAAGAATACAAATGATACAATGCTGAACGAATGTCGCGCTGCGTAGTGAGATCACCTTCCACAATTACATCGCTCACCCAGAGTTTTTTCCAGGCTTCTTCATGGCGCTGAAGCAGGCGCTCTCTGCCTTCCAGCATGGCAAAGATGGTGAGGCGTTCGGCTTCATTATGCGGATCATTATACTGCGAAGAAGCAACCGAGGATCCCACCACGCTGAAACGGTAGGTTTCACCGGCTTTTAATTGTTTATAAAATTTCGCTAAATGCATATTATAATCCCAATCCTCGTGTATAATATCCGGCTCGCTGCCGTGCGGTTCTTCAAAAATAAAACTGGAGGAAGCTGCTACGGTTAGTTTTCCGGAAGGGCTTTTGGCGACTGAGGTCAGCAAAGGAATGAGCACATGCGGCCGGTCGATCTCTGCATAATAATTTCTAATATCCGCTAAATGATCGGGGGCTTCTATTACACTCATTGGAGTGATCGTTACATCTTTTTTAGCGGTGATTTCTATGATACTCATCGCCGTGTAAGGTAAATGTCGCAGCGCCATCAGTGAATGTTTTACGCTGATCTTATCGCCCACATCAAAAGTAGTGGTAAGCGCAGCTCTTTGCATATCAAGCGTTTGGGCGTAGTTGGCAATATCCCGGCGGCTCACGCGGCGGCCGTCCACGTCCAGATTCATATTTACATGATTAAATGTTTTTAGAATATTGGACACCCGACCGCGTTGGTAATAATCATACACGCCATTTAGCACTACGTCTTTTACCCGCATGGGCTCGGGCGAGGACACCAGCCCGATCATGCCGTTGGCAACGGTAATGCCGTAATAATTGGACGGATCAATATTGGTAGCTTGAATATGCCAGGGCGACTGGCTCAAATCCTGAGCAAGTAAGCGCAGGCTCAGCAGCATTGCAATAGCTAAGATTCGTAGTTTCATACTTACTTTTTTTATGCAAAATAGATTGAAATAACTGACCATTGCAGTTTTATGTCGCATAAAAATAGTAATCCTTTCTTTTAATTAAAAAAGCAATCTGATTCAAAACCGATTGGTTTCTTGCACGGGTCTGCCCGGTTGCCAGCTTTGCCAGAGATAGGAGCCGCCGCTAAATAATTCCCGCAACGTTTTCTGGGGATGCTGCCTTGGTATAAAGCTCAACCAGCGCAATAAATACACCCAACGCAACCGCGGATTCATCAGGCATTTTACATAATAAGCCCCGCGACCATAATCATATTGCACGAGCAAACGCTTCACATCTTGTAATGTTTTACGACGATGATGATGATATACCAGCGGACGGGGATCGTATGCACCATGCCAACCCTTGGCGGAAAGCCGCGCCAGCGTGTCCACATCTTCGCAGGGGAAAGGCGTGCCTGCGCCCAGGCGACCATCAAAACCGTTAATAGAATCAAGTGCTTCTTTGCGGCAAGCGAAATTTGCTCCTTGGATCAAGCCGGCAGGTATAAAACTCCCCGGATTTAGCGCTTCACGAGTTGTCTGTTCTTGAATGGTAATAGGAAAATCAGTTGGATCAAACAATAACACCCGCCCCCCTAGAAAACCAAGTCTCGGATCTTCATCAAAACACAACTTTATGTCTTCCAGGAAGTTTTTATCCGGATAGCAGTCATCATCGGTAAAAACCACGATCTCTCCTTGTGCAAGTTTCGACCCCAGGTCACGTGCATTGCCCAACCCTTTTTGAAGTTCCGTGATACTCAACAGCCGCTGCCCAAATTGTTCGCGAAAGTATTCAATGATTTGCCAGGTATGATCGGTAGAACCATTATCCACAACTATCAATTCCCAGGGATATGCAAAGTCTACTTGGAGCCAACTTTGCAGTGCCAGCGCAAGTTGTTCAGCCCGGTTGCGGGTACAAATGACAACGGAAATAGTCATGGTCAGGGTTTAGTTAAAAAAATTCGCAAAACAAAAATTTAATAACAGACTGAAAAGCAATGACATGTACTGTTACAAAAATTTACCTTTTCCGGTGTGGTCATTTTAGGTGTTGTAATAAAATTAATCAAAAATAGGCTAATGATGCGTATCCATTGAAGCAAACCGGATTAGAATGTTTTAATATCCTTTGGTATTTCGACGAAAATTTAAAATCTTTTGAAAAAAGCGCCGGTACAGAAAACTTTTCTGAGCTTCTATGATGTTCTTTATCTGCTTTTCTTCATCAAATCATTGAAAACATGCGAAAAATCAAGCTTTACATCGCTATTAGCCTCGATAATTACATCGCTCGTGCTGATGGTGACATCAACTGGCTGGAATCCTTCCCGACGCCGGAGGGAGAAGATTTCGGTTATGGTACGCTTATGGCAAATGTGGATACTACGCTGATGGGCAACAAAACCTACCAGCAAGTGCTTGGTTTTGACATGCCTTTTCCTTACACCGGATGCGAAAATTATGTGTTTACGCGACAGCAGGATTTAAAATCTGATGAAAATGTGCAGTTCGTCTCTTCGGATGCAGTCTCATTTATACAGGATTTGAAAAGCAAGCCTGGCAAGGATATCTGGCTGATCGGCGGCGGACAATTGAATACGCTGCTGCTTAACGCGGATTTGATAGATGAAATGATTATTACCGTCTTGCCAATTATATTGGGCGAAGGCATTCCGTTGTTTGGCCCAACCGCTAAAGAAAAAGTATTCCATCTAGAAGAAGCTAAAACTTTTGAGAATGGTTTCGTGCAAATGATCTATCGGAAAAAGTAATGTTATTTAGTTAATAAGTAAGTAGTCGGACAGTTTTACAGTCGATTGTCGAAAGTCAAATTAAGCTGACAACCAGCTTCTTA
>CAZGAU010000039.1:17205-36470 GCA_964523725.1 uncultured Saprospiraceae bacterium | reverse complement strand
AAAAGTTTAAAGTTTAAGGTTGGTATATAATGATTTTAAAGCAAGAATTAAGCAGTTTAAAAAAGACGATTCACCCGGAAACACTGGCAATTGGGGTACTGACTATTTTGTATCTGGTTGGTATTGTGGGCGTTGCACTACCATTTCATCCTGATTTTGTATTGCTAACGCCACTGAATTTATTGATTTCCCTGATTATCATGCTGATGTTTCATGATGAATGGAATCAGCGTATTATTATATTTTTATTTACCAGTTATTTAGTCGGTTTTGGTGCAGAGTTATTCGGAGTGCAAACCGGCTTCCTTTTTGGGGATTACCAATACGGTCATGTGCTGGGGCCCAAAATCTGGGGTACGCCGCTTATGATAGGCGTCAATTGGATGATCCTGGCTTATGCTTCAGGCACTATCGCAAATACGGTACTAAATAACTTGCACTGGCTACTGCGCGCAGTTTTTGCGGCGTTGCTAATGGTGGGGCTGGATGTCTTAATCGAACCCGTTGCTATGCGTCTGGGCTTCTGGTCCTGGGCCGGTGATACTGTTCCCTTGCAAAATTATATTGGCTGGTTTCTGGTAGCCTTACCTTTATTGTGTATTTTTACAATTACCCTGAAATCGGTCAGAAACAAAGTTGCAATTGCTTTGTTTATTTTGCAGTTTATTTTCTTTTTATCCTTGAACATTCTGTAAAACAAGTACTTACAAACAATGAACGTTCTACTTTATATCGCGGTCACTTTAGCTTCGGTTGCTTTCATGGAATTTGTGGCTTGGTCTGCGCATAAATACCTGATGCATGGTTGGTTATGGATCTGGCACGAAGATCATCATAAGCCACATCATGAAAAGCATGGTTTTTTTGAAAAAAATGATCTTTTTTTCCTGGTTTTTGCCATTCCAAGCGCTGCTTGCTATATGATTGGCGCCATAACGCCCCATTTCTGGATATTTTTTATCGGCGTGGGCATTTCTATTTACGGCTTAATATATTTCCTGATTCATGATGTGTATATTCACCGCCGCTTTAAATGGTTTAAACAATTAGATACGAAATATTCCCGTGCTATCCTGCGCGCACACGGGGCGCATCATGCCAAACATACCAAGGAAGACGGCGAATCCTTTGGTCTGTTGATTGTCAATTCCAAGTATTTTAAGAAGCGCAGCGAGTGGAAAAAGGCAGAGGAGTTGAAAAGTTGAAAGGTTGATTGTACTTTTGTACTTTGCAACCAGAATTCAAACTTTCAATATAAAGGAATTTGGAATCCAAACTGCTAGACAGAGCTGGGCAATTGTTCCGAACCGAAATGCCAACCGCAGATTCGCTGGATGGTTACCTGAATGAGATTTTGCCAAAAGCACGCTCCTGGAGCGAAGATTTGGTGGAGGAAAAATTCTATATCAACCGTCCCTGGCTAGAAATCCGTGACGATGACTCATTCCATGAAATGGTGCTGCATTTTTTTAATGACGAAGGAGAATATATCAGATCGGAAGATGGTGATCTCACCATGGGTACCTGGCGCTATCAGAATAATAAATTAATGATCATCCTTGGCGATGAGGGCGAATTATTCGACCTGGCTTTTCTGGACGGGCAATTTTTTGTACTCAAAAAAAACGGCAAAAATACTTACTTTTTTATGGTGATCGAGCCAGTAGGCCGCCCCCTGAAGGATCGTTGGCGCGACGCCGTCGAAATGTTATTCAAAAGATCCCAAAGTAATATTAGTTTTTACATTTTGATCGCCATCGCTGTTGTTTTAGCAATGGCTATTCTTCTGGTACTTCGTTGATTTTGAGTTTCTGTGATTTTTTTCCTTGCTAACCTTTTATTTGAATGTAAAATCCTTATCTTTGCATTCCGTTTCAAAATACGAGTATTATGCCAAAGATGAAGACGCACTCCAGTGCAAAGAAACGCTTTAAGGTAACCGGCTCCGGTAAAATCAAATACCGTCATGCCAATACATCGCACTTGATGCGCAGCCGCACCAAGAAACGCAAGCGCCACCTGGCTCAGGACGCTTTCGTGAGCGATGCAGACCTGAAACGCGTAAAGAGAATGCTGAACATTTAATTTTTTAACGAGAATGTAGGATTAAAGTGCTTAGTGGTTCAACAATTCCAAAATTCTGAACTTTACTAATCCCCTGCATTGCACTAAAAACAAAGCAATATGCCAAGATCAGTGAATCATGCTGCGTCCAAAAGAAGACGCAAGAAAATTTTGAAAGCTGCCAAAGGTTATTTCGGTGCACGTAAGAATGTGCTTACCGTAGCCAAAAATGCAGTAGAGCGTGCCATGCGTTATGCATATGAGCACCGCAAATTGAAGAAACGCGCTTTCCGTCGCTTATGGATTGCCAGAATCAACGCGGCTTCCAGAATGCACGGTGTTTCTTATTCCAAGTTGATGCACCAGCTGAAGCAGCAAAACATCGACCTGAACCGGAAAGTATTGGCGGATTTGGCTATGAATCATCCCGAGACTTTCGAGGCGGTCGTGAAACATGCTCAATAAGTTATAATATAAGTTATATCATACGAAACGGAAACCTCCTGTTTATTTCATAGACAGGAGGTTTTTTTATTTTACTCCATTTATCCACCTTCTTCCAAATCGGATTCCATTTCCGGTTTCCTCTAAAACTTCGTGTAAGTCATACAATTACATAGTTTTTCAAAATTAATTATAAATAAAACCCGCCTATTCAGAATATTTCCTTGCAGAAATTTATGTAAAAAAGTCTATTATTTTAACTTTAGGCAATAATTCCAAACGAAACTGTTGTACATTTCAGGCAATTTGAAAAACTAACTAAACCGGTATCATATGCTGAATACACTTGATATTAGTATCATAGCCGCTTATTTCCTGGCGGTATTTGCCTTGGCTGCATGGGTAACCCTTCGCGAGCGACGCGCCAAAGCCGAAAAATATAGTTCTGAAGACTATTTCCTCGGTGGTAAAAACCTCGGATGGTTTGTTATTGGAGCCTCGCTTTTTGCATCCAATATCGGCTCGGAGCACCTGGTAGGTCTTGCCGGTTCTGGCGCCAAGGGTGATATGCCCGCCGCCCAGTTTGAGTTGCTGGCCGCTTTGATCCTGATTTTGTTGGGTTGGGTATTTGTGCCATTTTATTTGAAAAGTGGTGTATATACGATGCCGGAATTTCTGGAACGGCGCTATTCATCGAGTGCTCGAAACTATCTTTCCATCGTATCAATTCTGGCGTACATTCTCACCAAAATTTCAGTCACGGTATTTGCCGGAGCACTGGTGTTTGAGGTGATGGGTGTCGAATTCTGGACCGGCGCGATGTTAGTAGTCTTATTTACAGGTGTTTATACGGTTTTTGGAGGTTTACGTGCGGTTTTGTTTACCGATATGATGCAGATGTTTGTGTTTCTGGGAGGGGCAATTGCTATTGTGTGGCTGGGATTGGATGTGCTCGGTGGCTGGGATGGTTTGTATGCCGCGATCACCGAAGGTAGTGCCAAAGACCCAAACCTGAACGAAAGTAAATTCTTTAACCTCTGGCGTTCCAATTCTGACACTGCCTATCCCTGGGCGGGTATCGTTTTCGGAGCACCTATCCTGGGTATCTGGTATTGGTGTACCGACCAGTTTATTGTGCAACGTGTACTTTCTGCCAAAGATGTAAATAATGCCCGCAAAGGTGCGTTGTTTGGAGGTTTCCTGAAGATATTGCCTTTGTTCATCTTCGTTATTCCTGGTGTAATTGCATTTGCATTGGCTGAGCGTGAAATTATTGCTTTGGATACACCCGATAAGGCACTACCAACATTGATCACCAGCTTTCTCCCTGCGGGTGCACGCGGATTGGTATTGGCAGGACTATTGGCGGCTTTGATGAGTTCGCTCTCTTCCGTGTTCAATTCCTGTTCTACTCTGTTTACGATTGACTTTTACAGAAAGTGGAAGCCGTTGGCTGCCGAGCGTGAACTGGTGTTCGTGGGTCAGGTGGCCACGGTGATTCTCGTAGTGCTGAGTTTGGGATGGATTCCGTTTATGCGGGCTATGATGGAAGGAGGTAGCTTTTACCAATATTTACAGAGTATTCAGGCTTATATTTCACCGCCTATTGCGGCAGCATTTTTGCTGGGTTTGTTTTACAAACGAATCAATGCAAGAGGTGCGATCTGGGCATTGTGGTCCGGTTTCATTTTGGGTATCGGGCGCCTGGTGGCTGAATATATGAAAAATACCGGAAGCATCTCTGAAGCCTCCATATTATATGGTTTTGCGAATGTGAACTTCCTTTATTTCGCCGTTATCTTGTTCATCATTTGTTCTATCATTATGATTGCGGTAAGTATGACCGCACCGCCGGAACCGGCTGCCAAACTTGTGAATGTGACTTACGTGAGGCCTGCCAAGGGTAAGGCAGACTTTTCGCCACGCAATCGGGACTTCTGGCTGACTTTGATTTTGATTGTCGCTATTTTGACTATCTGGTTGGTGTTTAGCCCATTGGTTCTTGGAAAATAATGCAATGAAATTGAGGGGTTTAGGTGCTAAATTTATAATTTGCTAAGCACCTCAACCTCTCAACTTTTTTATTACAAATTATCTGCTTCCTTTTTGTATGCGTCCGCTTGCTGCAATATTTTCTCTCGCTCTTCAGCGTCCATTTTTTCCCAAATGCGATACATCATGCCAATGCGTGGATTTTTGGACAATTTGTCTGCATGGCGGTTATAGAAATCCCAGTACAAACTGTTGAAAGGGCAGGCTTTCTCGCCATATTTTACTTTTTTATCATAATAGCAATTCTTGCAATAATCGCTCATTTTATCAATGTAATTGGCGCTGGAAACATAAGGTTTGGTGCCCACGATCCCACCATCGGCAAACTGGCTCATGCCTCGAGTGTTCGTAACTTCCACCCATTCGATCGCATCCATATAAATACCTAAATACCAGGCATCTACCTGATCCGGATGAACCCCGAGTAATAAGGCAAAATTCCCAGTCACCATCAATCGCTGAATATGATGCGCGTAGGCATGGTCAAGCGATTGTCCTATTGCATGTTGGAGGCAATTCATTCTTGTCTCGCCTGTCCAATAAAATTCAGGTAGTTTTGCTTTATGATCGAAAAAATTCAGCTCCCGGTAATCCGGCATTTTCGCCCAATAGATCCCCCGCATGTATTCCCGCCAGCCGATGATCTGCCGAACAAACCCCTCCAGGGCAGCAATCGGAATCTGATCTTCATGTGCCTGCCAATAGTCAATACACGCATGCACGACTTCTAATGGATGTAATAATTTGATATTCAGCGTGAAAGACAATTTAGAATGAAACAAAAGATGGTGCCGCTCGGTTATTGCATCCTGGTAATCACCGAAGTTTCGCAATCTGTTTTTCACAAAATGATCAAGTACTTTCAAAGCTTCCTCCCGCGTGACTGCCCAATCGAATTGTTTTGCCTCTACCCTGCCGATCGTCTTGACCTCGCATTTTTCCAACAGATCGGCAATCTCCCTCGCATCACGCTGAAAGCTTGGAAAATCAGGGATTTCGACATCTTTAGGCAGTTTTTTCCGGTTTTCGGCATCGTAATTCCAGCGCCCGGTAAGCGGGGTTTCGCCGTCAGATTCCATTAAAATATGGTGTTTTTTGCGCATTTCACGGTAGAAAGTCTCTAACAGAAAGGTCTTTTTCCCTTTGAAGAGGTCACGCACTTCGTATCGATCGCTCAAAAAATGCTCGGTATCAAAGGCTTTTGTTTCAATGGACAGGCTCTCAGATAGTTCTTTCAACTCCTGATCCAACCGGTATTCATCGGGAAGTTGGTATTCAAATTGTCGTACGTTATTCTTTTTGACCAAAGCCTTTACATTTTCTGAAATCGATTGGAAATTTTCTTCATCATCCAATGTCAAATATAAAATTTGGTGCCCATTCTGGCGCAATGTATCGGCAAAAGCCCGCATTGCCAGGAAAAATCCAATGATTTTTTGAATATGGTGCCGTACATAATTGGTCTCGGAAAGACACTCCATCATGACGTAAAGCGTATCCTCTTCTCTTTTTTCAAACCAGGAATGATGGAAATTTAGTTGGTCGCCCAGGATCAGACGCAAGCATCGATATTTTTTTAACATGAATTGGAAATTTGCGAAGGAAACAGAAACCGCAAAATAATGTTCAAGACAATAAGGAAAAGAAGTCGAAAAACGGAACAAAAATTGGCACCTAAACGTTTTTCAATACAAAAGCATGGCTAATTAAATTTTTTCTCAAATTTATTTGTGTATTATCCTGAAAATTGATTTATCTTAGCCGAAGAATTAAGAAAACGTTAACAGATTTTTTAACACTTGTTAGCATTTTTGAATAAGAATTCTTAGCTTTGTAGCAAGCTATTATTTTGCAAATTGTTACTCGGCAAAAATATATGCTTTTTTGGTTAAATGGTTTAAAATTAAATGGTAATATTCCTTTATAGGAACAAACTTTAAATCCTTCATAATAACAGTCGGGTGATTTCTTACAAGAGCGAAGCAGTTTTTTGACTTCGCTCTTTTTTTTGAAAATTTTTAGCCACGCCTTCGTTTTGGTAAGAAATCACGCATCCTGAGGCTACGAACTTCAAATGTGTTTACTACATTTGTAGCAAAACCAGAAATCAGTGATCCAAGCATCGAATATTCATAAATCTTACGGCAAACTGCACGTGCTGAAAGGTGTTGATTTAAAAATAGAAAAAGGCGAAGTAGTAGCTATTGTGGGCAAATCGGGCGCAGGCAAAAGTACCTTGCTACATATCTTGGGTACTCTGGATAAAGCCGACGAGGGACAACTTCTCATCAACCGGGAAGATGTATTCAGACTTAATTCGCGCAAACTGGCCGATTTCCGCAACCGCAATATTGGTTTTATTTTTCAGTTTCACCATTTGTTGCCGGAATTTACAGCGCTGGAGAACGTTTCCATTCCTGCTTATATCAGCAAGCAGCCTGAAAATCAAACCCAGAAACGGGCCAAGGAACTACTCGATTATCTTGGACTGTCCGATCGCCTCACCCACAAACCTGGTCAGCTTTCCGGTGGCGAGCAGCAACGTGTAGCCGTAGCAAGAGCACTGATCAACAATCCAGCCATTGTTTTTGCAGATGAACCTTCGGGTAACCTCGATTCTGGCTCTTCGCAGGAGCTGCATCAATTGATTTTCAACCTCCGCAACGATTTCCGGCAAACCTTTATCATTGTGACGCACAACGAAGACCTTGCTCAAATGAGCGACCGTTGCCTGGAAATGAAAGACGGACGATTAATTGAGTAAGTCGATTTTTTTTTCGAGCCGAGCCAGGTTTTATTCAAAAAAATTTCGCTCAGCTCAGTTATTTGAAAAGCTTTGTTTCTGATGGTTTTTCTTTGACTACACATTTTCCACATTAAAATTTAACTCGCTGATTTTCAAGTTTGCTTTGTTTTTTGTTGGAAAAATTTTAACTTACCAAAAGATTTATTTGTAGGCCATTCTCCATTTTTCTAACAAAAACCTTCCAAGTATGAATCTCACATTTGAAGAATTGCGAGACATCAAACACAAGTTGCCTACGGGCAGCGTAAAGCGCATTGCTAAAGAGCTGAATATTGATGAACAACATGTGCGCAATTATTTTAGTGCGGGCAGAAGCGGCAAAGGTGAAGTCGCGGATGTCTTTTTAGAACCAGGTCCAAACGGAGGTATAGTCCATATTGAAAACACAACCATACTTGAGGCCGCCCAAAGAATCATCTCCGAAGGAGAGAGTTAATATCAAACACGCAAAAGCGGGAAATGGTATCTATACTGTTTCCCGTTCTCGTTTTACATGTATAGGTAAAAAGCGCCCGTTAGTGCTATATATGCTTCTGTCCATTCATTGACACCATCTTGTCGAATGATAAGGGTTTCGCGTATCAGTGGTTTTCCGCTCTTTTCAAATTGCATGAGCAGGCGTTCCACTGGTTTGTCCTTTTTGGGTTGGACTTCCATTATTTTTGTACAATGAAGCTTGTAACTTACTGCAAGTTCCTGAAACCGAAGCCCCTCAATAAAAGGCAGAATTACACAAAACTTGCCTGTTTCTTTTAATAAGCTCCGCGTTGCCGCCAGCAAATCGCCATGGGGTAGCTTTACGGTATGCCGAACGCTGGTTTTATCCTGGTTACTGGAAAATGTGCCTCCGGTAAAGAATGGCGGATTGCTCACAATCAAATCGTACTGGGTCTGGTTTTCTTTTGAAAAATCCTGGATAGAGGTGTGAAAAACTTCCATACGATCCGCCCATGGAGCATTCTGCATATTCTCTTTGGCTTGTTCAAAAGCTTCCTGATCTACTTCTACCCCATGAATTTTCAAATTTGGATTGCGTTGTCCCAGCATAATAGCAATAATGCCACTGCCAGTGCCAATATCCAGCGCTGATTCTGCACCTTCCACATCTGCCCAGGCGCCCAGCAAAACCCCATCGGTGCCCACTTTCATGGCGCAACGATCCTGATGAATGGCAAATTGCTTGAAAAAGAAGGGTTTAGCGCTTGGTGTATCTGTATTCATTGTATTTTTTTGACATAGTTTCAAAAGCTAAAATACTTTCAAACAGCGAAATGTTGTATAGCCAGCCCAGAATCTTATCTAATCCAAACAAAAACGCCCGGCCGGAGCCAGGCGCAAATGGTTTTTCGTTTTGAAAATTGCAACGAATAAAAAATTCTTTTATCCAGAATTTTATTTCTTCCTAACTTTCACATTATCAATCCGGTAAGTGGTTGTCTGTCCACTTGTGCCGCTACCTGCATATTTGAACCCAATGTAAGCCTTTCCGGAATAAGCAGACAAATCCACATCACCTGATTGCACCCAATCGTAGTTGGCATCGCCCGAGCCAGCCAATTTACAATTCAACTGCGTCCAGGTAGCAGAAGCTACATTGGTACCATCAAAATTAGTTGAAACCCAGACAGATAAACCCGCCTGTGCGAAAAATGCCTGCGCACTCTCGAATGACAAAACTTTCGCTTCAGTCAGATCAACTTGTGGCGTGATCAGCCAGGTTTCCATTTCCGCCTGCGTATCCTGGAATGCCGTTGCCTGCGCAAAGGTATTCCCGCTGAACGCACTTCCCCTCCAAACTCGCGTACCTTTGATCGCTACATTGGTCCAGCCTTGAATAGCGATATCCTGATTGTTGGTCTGGCTACTGAAAGTTTCATTGAGTTCGCCCGTCGAGCCGCCAGGGTTGCCACCCGTACCGCCAGTTACATCATTGGTATTGCGAATGAGAATCTGAGCCGAATTAAACTGCGAAATAACCGCTACGATGTCCACCGTGCCCCCCGGCACCGTTTGACCAGAAAAAGATGCCTGACTCCGGGTAAACAGAGCAACCGTACCCGATGCATCGGTTACGTTTTTAGAACCAGAGTAAGTGCCACCGGCAATGGTCGCACCTTTGATTTTGACCAAAGTAGATTCCCAGTTTTCCAGATTTGCTAACACCTGACTTACGGTGGCTTCGCGCGGTGTGGGCAATGTACCTGCACCGTTCGACTTCGCCAAATCATTTTCTATGTTGTTAACCTGCAATAAACCGTTGAACTCTGACAACTGCTGACCGCTGATGACCACCTCTATTTCCTGCCCCAGCGCAAAATTATGGTTATTTCTAAAACGCACCGCAATACCGGCCGTGGCATCCTGGATCACCAGATTCCGGGTGTCCCAGTTATTGTTATCCTTGTCGGAAATGACAATGCCCTTGATCTTGCGATTCGCAGGGCCGGAGGTCGTCCCGGATTTGAACAAATCGCGCACTTCCTTGATCGTGATCAGCTCTTCTTTACCGGAGCCGCCGCCGCTGCAACGGGCATCATTCATCACCACATCCGATAACTCCCTGATATACAATTGTTTGGTGTTTCCAAAAACGCTGTAAATCGCGGTAATCGTACCATTACCTTCCGGGGTGCTGTCGCTGGCAAAAATCGAGAAACCACTGGTTCTCAGGGTAATGCTATTGCCATTGCAATCCACCACGGTACGGTTGAGGGTTTGGCGTCCTGTCGCATCCGCGTAGGGCAACCCTACATCGCTTGCCGCAAATTCCACATTTTCCAACTTGATTAAAGTGCTGATATCGCCTGCGTTCAAGGCATTGATCGCCTTCACCTTTGGCTCAGGAGCACCGACTCTTTTGCCTTTGATAATATGATCATCGAGCGCAATAATATCGCCCAGCACCTGTGCACCACCTTCAGCATAGACGTAACCGCCCAGCTGCACTACGCCGTTGTATTCGCCCAATACCAAGCCTTTGCATTTGATAAACAACTCACGTCCAATGGGATAGAAGTTGTAAGCATTCGTTTGATTGATGAGTACCTCGATTCCTGCTGAGGCGTCCTGCACAATAATCGTACGGTAATAATTGCCAGAGCGATCGTCAGCTACCACCACTACCTTGATGATCAAATCCTGTTCGACCGGAGTCAGACGCCCCGGTTTGTAAAGGTTCTTCAACTCGGCAACAGTCGCATTGGCGGTCAATCCGGGATCAATGCCATCTACGGGTGGTTCATCAAATTCCTGGTCCACGCAGGCTGTAACGCCCGCAAAAAGGAGAAGAATCAAGATAGATTTTAATAAGTAATTCATTATGGATGAGGATTTTATCATTCTTTAAATTGGATTAAAACCGGAAACTTGCGTTTGCGAAATAATTCAAACCGAAATTATAAAAATAGCGGGTCGGATACGCATTCGGATCGCGCTCGGCAATATCAAAACGCAATTGCTCAAAACCACCGGTGATAAAGTCGGTGTTATTCAATACATTATTGACGCCCACATTCAAAAACAGGAAATACTTGCCAAATTTGAAGGATTTTCCGCCAAAAATGTCCACCGTCACCTGGCTCGGCGCCTTTTCCTGATCAAGAATGGCGCGCAGTTGATCCGGATTTTCATCCAGATCAAACACAGCATCCACGGTACGGCGCACCGGATTAAAATCAATGTAAATATCATCGAAGAAATTCACATTCACATTGGCAAACCAAAACTTCGGCGAACGGTAATTCAAGCCCAAAGTGTAGGCCTGTTGCGGCATTCCGGCTACGTAATAATTTTTATTATAAATGGTAAAATTCTGAGCACTCCTGCCCAAGTCGGCAGTGTTATCCTGGTAAATATTGCCGATCGCCCGGTCGGAGTAGGTGTATTGTCCAACCGCCGCCACCGCAGTCAGGTTCAGGCCGGCGATAAGTTTTACATCCAGTGCAAGTTCCGCGCCGATATGCTGCTGATCCACCCCAGACATTACATAATTACCAAATGCGCGTTGCAAATCATTATAAAAACGTAATATTCTGATCTGATCATTAAATTGTGCATAATAAACCGATGCCCGGCCTTTCACATTCGGTGAACGCAGATAATATCCGGCTTCACCACTGTAAACTTTTTGGCTGGTTGGGTTTTCAATCAATTGATCGCGCGTGCGCGGCGATACGTACACGCTTTCCACGTAGGGCGCGCGAGTCAGGTAAGCCGCATTGGCATAGAGATAATGCCGACCGCTGAGCTTGTAAGTCAAACCTCCTTTTACGCCATAGTTCAGAAAATCCTGGGATGGAGAATCGCCAAAAGAGTTGTCCGGGAAACGACCGGTGCGATAATTGCCTGTACGCCAGAAGTTTGTACCCGACACATTACCCGCCAGGAAAATATCGAGCTTGGGCAGGGTGAAAGTGCCCTGCGCCCAAAGATCCCAGCGATGGATATTCATTTGGTAATCATAGCCCCAGGTGTCGCCTTCGCGCAGAATTTCGCTCGGATTATTCAAATCATTTTGCTGTGCATTATAATTTCCTACCGAATCACGCACTGCGAAACGATCCACATTGACATAATAATCACCACCAAGCAAATCTTCGATCACCTTGAATTCGTGCACCTGCTGGATTTGGTAGCCGGCGCCGGCATGAAAAGTGAATCTGTCGCTGAAAATATTCTGATAATTGGTATAAAAATTGGCATCTCTGGAGTCAGAACGTTGATCTTCAATGATATACTGCGACCATTTTCCTTCCGGCGGATTGGAGCCGAGGAGGTAAGCAAATTTCTCACTCAGAAGACTATTTCGGTTTACATCATACAACTGCGCCCAGTTGATCTGGCGCATATCTTCATTGAGCGTCAGTTCCTCTTCGCGGAAATCGGCGGCATCATCGCCCACCTCGCGCAGGTAGCTTGGCAGATAGCGGTAATAATCAGGTCGCGGATCGGGCGCGTCAAACCAGTCAAGACGAGTAGTGCCATTTTCACCAAACTGATAGGAAATGGCGGTCGTTAAAGATCCGGTATTGCCAATTTTCCAGTCATGCCGCAAGATAAACATGGGTTGATTGGTATGTGCCACGCTCGAATTGCGTGCCTCGCCATTCTGGTAGCCCCATAACGGATTGTAATAATTTGTACCCGCCAGATCGTACATTTCCTGGGTACTGGAGGTCGAACGACCACGCCGGATCGGTGCATCGAATGCCGTTAAATTCAAGGTATGGTTATTCCCGAATTTCTTATCCGCCGACAAGAAATAAGCCCAGGCATCATAAAAAGTACCATCGATATAACCTTCATCCGCCCAACGGCGCGAGCCCGACAAGGTAAATGCCCAGCCACCTTTGAGCAAACCGGTGGAATACGTACTCATCAGACGGTGCCGGTAAGTCCGGTTGGAATTTGCATACGACACGCTGAACTGCTTGCGGAAAGCCGAAGCACGCGTATCAATTGTGGTAGCACCGCCTACGCCGCCAAAGGTATAAGGCATAGCTCCCAGACCAATATCCGCATCCCGGAAACGGGTTACTTCATTCAAACCGCCCCAGGCATTCCAGAAAACCCGACCATTTTCGAGCTTATTGACCGGAATTCCGTTCAGATAAACCAGCGTATTTTCAGAATCCAATCCGCGAATGCGAAAGCGCGCCGGCCCAAAAGTAAAAGCCGCCGCCGATACAAACACATCCCGCGAAGCAGTAAGTACGCCAGAGATATTCTGATTGCTCGTCAATTGGTCGAGATCTTCATCCGAGAGCGAAATAGTCGGAATAAAATCCTCTTTGATAATCGCGGTTTGATCGGGCTGCGACAGCAATTGAATGATTCCCAGATCAAGATTGGCGTTCTGCACTTTTACATTCAGAGAAACCGGCACATAATTAGTCAAGCCGACGCTCATGATATAATTGCCAGACGGCACATTAAAGATCACGAAATTACCCTGGCTATCGCTGATACCCTGGCGGTCCGTTCCATCAAGGGTAAGGTACGCACCCTCCAATGGGCGTTTGGTTTCAGCATCCTGGATCGTTCCTCTGATGGTGAACGCATTTTGCGCCAGCAGAGAAAAACCGCATAACAGGAAAGCAGATAAAAAGATGGTAAAATGTTTTAGCATAAGTATAAGGCTAAGGTTGTTTGCCGTTTTGGATTAAAAAAACGCAAAGTTAGCAGATTTACCCAATGAGGGCTCTTGCCATAAGTAAAATTAATCTTTAGGTAACTTGAAGAACTTTCGTTGTTGGAGATTGGGTTGGAAGGCAATATTACATTGACTTCATATAAATTCATATTTTCAGAAGGCATTGCAAAAATAAACGCCGGGATGGATAATACCAACTCCGGCGTTCAATTTTGTCGTTAATTCGACGATTAATCTGGAATAGAAAGAAGTTTCATGATTACCTTCCTTTTTCCAATTTAATCCTTTCTTTTTCTTTCTCAGCGGCTTTCAATTCTAAATTACCTCTTTTGATATCTTCACCCAATTGCTGGGAAGCCGCGAAAGACGTAATCATTTGTGATAGCATATCGCTGGCCGCCGAGGGCGCGTTGGGCAACAGAATCAGATTACTGTTGGAATGCTGTCCCATACTTTGCAAGGTATCATAATGCTGGGTCACCACGATCAAGGCCGAAGCTTCCTGGGAATTAATCCCTACCCGATTGAGTACTTCTACAGACTCTTCCAGGCCTTTGGCAATTTCCCGGCGCTGATCGGCGATACCCTGACCTTGCAGGCGCTTGCTCTCAGCTTCGGCTTTCGCTTTGGCTACAATGCGAATTCGGTCAGATTCTCCTTCGTACTCAGCAGCAATTTTTTCACGCTCGGCAGCATTGATGCGGTTCATGGCATTTTTTACCAGATGATCCGGATCAATGTCTGTTACAAGGGCTTTTACAATGCCGTAACCGTATTCGTTCATTGCTTCTTCCAGTTCACGGCGAATTGCCACCGCGATGTCGTCTTTGCGCTCGAACACATCGTCCAGCTTCATTTTTGGCACTTCGGCACGCACCGTATCAAAAACGTAGGAGGTGATCTGCTCGTAAGGATTTTGCAGCATGTAGAAAGCATCGTAGATGTTTTCACTCAACACCTTAAACTGCACCGAAACTTTCATCTTTACAAATACATTATCCTTCGTTTTGGTTTCTACCATTACATCCAGCTGCTGGATTTTCAAATTAACACGACCAACGACTCTATCCAGAAATGGTATTTTGAATTGTAACCCTGGCATGCGAATACTGTGAAAACGCCCGAAGCGCTCCACAAGTGCGGCGGTTTGCTGCTTAACGGTAAAAATACCCGACAAAATAATCAACAAACCGATAGCGATAATAATTAATGGAAATGACACCATAAGTTCTTTATTTTTATAGGATTAGGGATTTTAACACATGAATATAACAATAAATCAAGCTCTATGGCTGACTTTTTTCGTTAAATAGCCCTAAAGACAAGAAGAATATACTGTTTTGAACGATTTTAATTTACAAGGTCTTGATTTCCATTGCTAATTTGGTCAATGTGTCTTTGGCATCGCCAAAAAGCATCTTGGTTTTTTCGTGGAAAAATAAAGGATTTTCAATACCCGCGTACCCGGAACGCATACTACGTTTGAGCACGATCACATGCTTGGCATTCCAGACCTTTAGCACCGGCATACCATAAATCGGACTTCCTGGATCGTCTTCGGCAGCAGGGTTTACCACGTCATTCGCGCCAACAATTACCACCACGTCCACACTAGGTAAAGCAGCATTTGACTCTTCCAGGTCAAGTAGTTTTGGGTAAGGTACATCGGCTTCCGCCAACAGTACGTTCATGTGACCGGGCATTCGACCGGCAACCGGGTGAATCGCATATTTTACATCCATACCATTTGCGGTAAGCAAATCATCCACTTCTTTACAAATCTTTTGCGCTTGCGCTACCGCCAAACCATATCCCGGCACAAACATGACCGATTGAGAATAAAATAACTGAATAGCGGCATCATTCAATGAAATTTCTTTTACGACCTGATCTCCGGAACCCTTGGCAGCACTCGTTCCGCTACTCCCAAAACCACCAACCAATACATTCAGCAGCGAGCGGTTCATCGCATTGCACATCAACAAGGTAAGAATGGTACCCGACGCTCCCACCAGAATACCCCCCACGATCATCATACGATTGTCGTAAATCAGCCCAGCCAAAGCCGCAGAAACTCCTGATAATGAGTTTAATAAAGAAATAACAACCGGCATATCCGCACCACCGATGGGAATGACAAAAGAAAGCCCATAAATGAGCGACAAAATCAAAAACACCCAGGCCACCATCATTGTATTTTCCAAGCCGGCGACCATTACATAAACGCCCAGCGCAATCGTTACCAGCAGCAGGACAATATTGAAAATAGAATGCTTGGGCAACACAAATTTATTGTCTCCGAGCAAATCCTGCAACTTGGCGAAAGCCAGAATACTCCCGGTAAAAGTAACCCCACCGACCAGCAGCGTGAAAAGAATATTAATGGTTTGTTCCGGCGCCGGTGAATAGCTCAAATCTGATGCACTCACCAACTCCGAAGCAGCTAATACCACGGCACAAGCCCCGCCCAATCCATTAAAAATAGACACCATCTGCGGCATCGCGGTCATTTGTACCCGATAGGAAGCCAGCACGCCAATAAAGCCGCCAACCGCCAAACCAAGCATAATCCACACATAATTATTATATGCCCCCGGCATCGGCGCGATGATCGCGGCAATAATGGCCAGGATCATCCCCGCTCCTGCGAGCAAATTGCCCTTACGGGCAGAATCCGGTGAACTCAGCATCCGCAAGCCAATGATAAATGCCAGTGCACCAAACAGGTAGGTAAGATTTATTGCAAATTGAAAAACCATTTCGATGTTTGATTTACGATTTTAGATTTCGTTTGCTTATTTCTGAACGCATGATGTTCCATTCCTCTTCGGATCAGCATACTGGCACATCAGCAAATCGGAATATTATTTTTTCTTTTTGAACATTTCCAGCATGCGATTGGTCACCGCAAAACCGCCGGCCACGTTGATCATTCCGAGCACAACCCCTACAAATCCAAGCGCCAGCGTCAAGTAATCATCCGGTTGCGCCGAACGAATCAGCAGAATTGCCCCAATAATCACCACCCCACTAATGGCATTGGCGCCCGACATAAGCGGCGTATGCAGGATGGTTGGCACTTTGGAAATCACCTCAAATCCAAGGATAACCGTGAAAATGAGCATGTAAATAAGTATCAGATTGTCATTAAAAAACTGTATAAATTCCATAATAACTAAAGCATTTTCAATGAATTAAGAATTGGCTTCCACCGGTTCTGCGGTGAAGTAAGCGCCCCGGACAATCTCGTTGCTCATATCCAGGTTCAGCTCGCCTTTATTGACGATAACTTTCAGAAAATTCAAGGCATTGGTGCTGAACAAAAAGCTCGAGTCCTGCGGCATCAGCCCGGCCAGATTGGAATTCCCCACAATTTTCACGCCGTTGTGAATAACCACCTGATCGTTTTGTGTCAGTTCGCAGTTACCACCCGTTGAAGCGGCCAAATCCACAATCACCGAACCCCGTTTCATTTTTTCCACGGTTTCTTTCGGCACCAGCAAAGGCGCTTTCCGCCCCCGCACCTGCGCCGTGGTGATAATGATGTCGGCTTTTGCAGCCCTGGCCTGCACTTCCTCGCGCTGGCGTTTCAGGAAATCTTCAGATTGTTCTACGGCATAACCACCTGCACCTTTTTCATCTTTGGCGCCGGGTACTTCTACGAACTTTGCGCCCAAACTTTCTACTTCTTCTTTAGCAGCGGCACGGGTATCAAAGGCTTCCACCATTGCGCCCAGGCGTCGGGCTGTAGCAATGGCCTGCAAACCGGCAACACCTGCGCCCAATACAAGCACCTTAGAAGGCGGAATGCTTCCCGCCGCCGTAATCATCATCGGGAAATAACGCGGCAAATGGCTCGCCGCCTCAATCACCGCACGATAACCCGCCACCGAAGCCATTGACGACAGCACGTCCATTGACTGCGCCAGCGTTGTCCGAGGGATCATGTCGAAACTGCATCCCCGAAGCTTCCATTTGCGGAGCTTGTCGGTGATCGTATCATCTATATATGGCTGGAAAAGCGAAATGACGAGCGTGTTTTCCCGAAGTTTTTGCATATCCCCGTCGGGTAAGGGATTGACACTCAGCAGGATATCAGACTGTTTCAGCAGTTCTTCGCGCGTGACCACCTGCGCGTGTGCCTCGTAATGATGGTCTTCATACATGGCGCCAAGTCCCGCATCTTTCTCGATCAAAATTTCCAAGCCAAGGTCTTTCAGTTTTGTTAGTGTGGCAGGTACAACGGCTACCCGTTGGTCGCCCTGCTCTTTTGGTATTCCCAGTTTCATCCGTGCATGCTATTTTGGCCGTCAAGATATACAAAATTTTATATTCCCAAAGCGAAGTATTTGCTTTTTTCCTTAATAAAAATGTGATTTGGACAAATTCTAATGTAAACGGGTTTCGTCCGGCAAGCAGTCTGAAACCGGAGCGATTTTGATGGCTTTAACAAACAATTAATATCTTGGCATTATTTTCTTTAAAAAAATTTGATTTTCATTGCAGACAAAAAGCAGCAACATGAGAAATCTTTTGGCAATACTGGCGCTCACGATCCTGGCCGCAGCCTGCGGCAATTCTTATGAAGATATGATTTCCGGCAAATGGCAGGCCACCGAAGTGCTGGAAGGCAACAAACCCATGGATAATGTAAATCCTGAAGTGATCAACTTTTATTTTGACAATGATCATCATTACAAATATCAGGGCACTTTAAAATATAAAGAAGCCGGTACTTATTACATCCAATCCAAATATCTTTACACGATTGATACGGTAAATCAGGCCAGCACCGAAAAAGCCGTGGAAATTGTAAAATTAACCGAAGATTCCTTACATATCAAAATGAATGATGCCGGCAAGGAACAAATTATGAAATTGGTGAAAGTGAAGGAGTAGGTTGCCCATCGTCGAGTCCCTGCGGAGACTTGGCAGGTACAGAAAATAGAAACTAAAGTTTTATCAACTTTTGTCCCTGGATCAAGAACCCATTTTGATCTTTAAGTATAATGAAGTATATCCCCACAGGTAGATACTCAATATTCAATTGGTGAATGCCATTAAAATCAATTGCTTCCTCAACTAATAGTTTGCCTGAAAGATCAATAATTCTAAGTTTTATCTTCTGATAAGATGAAAAGTTACTTTCAATAGTTATATTTCCAATAGAAGGATTTGGATAAACTTTAAATGATTTCAAATTACTAATAATATTTCTATCACTCGTAAGAAGGGAATCACATATAGTACTGTTATTTGGATTATACATTATTAAGTCGTCTGAATAACAAATAAATTTAATTATAGGCACTACATCCAGTAAGCATTCGTAATCAGGAAATAGTAAATAAAAACTCAAATCAACGGAGGGTTCCAAAATAGAAGCTATTGGACCTACCTTTTCTAAAATTTCCATTTTATTGATAGGAGAAGCAGTGTTACTACAGAATAAAGAAATATTCTGTTTTTTTAACACTTGGGATTGTATAGTATCGGTATATGTGCTATCAATAATATAGAATAAGAATCTAAACGTATCTATAAATAATGTATCATTTTTTTCCCTTGAAAAGTCGAAAAGTAACTCCATTTTATCTTCATCTACTCTGAATATAGAGTCTTCTTTTTGGCAGAGAAAACATATTTCTTCAAAAGTTGTACCTTCTTGTAAAATTTCCTTTACAGATATTTCTTTACAATTTAACCCTTTTACTAAAGTATCCGAAAGACTGTTAATTATGATGTGGC
>CAZGAU010000039.1:0-17105 GCA_964523725.1 uncultured Saprospiraceae bacterium | reverse complement strand
TTACAATTTAACCCTTTTACTAAAGTATCCGAAAGACTGTTAATTATGATGTGGCCTTTACTTTCTTCTTCTCCATTAAATGAATAAAAAACTTTTTCGTAAAGCCACTTTGCGCCTACAGGTGCAAATTCCGTTTGCCCTGTGCCGGTAAATGAAAATATCATCATTAAGACAATAAAAAATAGTCGCATGATATAATATTTTAAAGTTAGAAAATAAGAAAACACTTTCTGAAAGCTATCAGAAAATAAAGGATATTAGGTACTGCATAAAACAGTCCTTTAAAAGAAATAATTTAATCCTGGTGTGTTGTTCTGTATAGTGTTTTTGGTTTAGCCGTGCGCCTTATAAGCTACTGACTAAATGTTGTAACGCGGGGTAGCGTATTGTTGGGTTTGATCAGCAGGTCGTCTTTTTTACCGTTATTACAAAACTAATCCCTTTAATGCGCATTGGCAAGCCATCTATTTGCCAATTTTTGACATTTCCTGTCAGCTTAAGCAGTCAGACAGTTTTACAGTCGACCGTCGATAGTCAAATTGAACTGGCAATCAAGTACTTATGAAATGCTTAATTTGAACTTAAAATTGTCCCTTTGCTTAACATAGATGCTTCCATTTACTTTAAATAATAATAGACGAACGAAGTAACCTAAGTTAAAGAACTTGCTCAGGTGCTGCGCAGCACCTTTACAGCTATTGTAATGAACCTGTTCAGGTGTTGTAAAGAACCATTATAACTGTTGTAAAGAACCTATGGAGGTGTTGTGCAGCACCTTTATAACTCTTGCAATGAACCTATGGAGGTGCTTATATACAAGCATCTGAGGTTCATCAAATGACCTTCTGAGCTTACATATTTTACCTGAGCAGGTGGATTTATTTAGTGATGGAGCATCTTATAACAACCTGACCTAGGTTCTTTATTGAACTTTATGTACTTGCAGGTTTAACCACAAGGGCTTGAATATATGATGTTGGATAGCTTCTTTATTAAAGCAGATGAGCTTCTTTACAAGAGCTTTATAACAGGAAGCCTGAACCTTTACAAGTTGTCTGCAAGACCTCAGGAGGTTCAAATAGTTACCTGCAGTGCATTGCTGGGTTACTGCAAAAGCTCGATCATGATGGAAGTTTTTATAACCTTCTTACATTTCTACCCTCGCATACCCGTCCCTGCGCTGATCGCCCGCGGCGGTCCAGGCATCGCCCTCGCGCCTGAGCACGTGCACCCCGCCAAAATATAAGGATCGCTGCTGCCAGATATTTAGTTGCTGCGTAAAATGCGTAGCCGCAGGCACTTCATCAAATCCGGCTTCTACCTGCAATACGCCGTGCTCCAGGTGCACGCGGGGCGCATTCACCGCATCATGTACCGGTAAATGATGATCGATTAATAAATGTAATACCTGTGTAATAGCAAAAGCGATCCGGCTCGCACCGCCCGTGCCCAGTACGATTTCGGGATGATGATTTTCATTTAGTACCACCGTCGGCGACATCATGGATGACAAACGCGTATTTACCTGCCAGGAGTGGAAACCTTCAGGCATCAGTACCGCTTCGCCGAGCATATTATTCAGCATGGTGTCGGTGTTGGCTATGACATCGCCGCAGCCCTCGCCAATCGTGGTGCTGATGCACACCGCATTGCCCTTTTTATCTGCCACGTTTAAATGAGTTGTGCTGCCCCAGGTCTTTTGTTGCCACTGCTGCACCGCCCGATGTAATATTTCCGGCTTTTTTCCAAGCGCATCAATGGTTTCAAACACGGCATGTAATAACAGAATATGATCTTCTGCTAAATAAAAAGATGCAATATTTTGATTTTCAAGTTCTTTTAAGGTTAATGTAATAATAGAACCGCCGATGCTCGGGGCGGGATTGGTAAATATGGTTTTATGATGATAATTAAATTCCAGCGGCTTGCGGATTATTACATGGTAATGTTCAAAATCTTCCATGGTCAAAAAACCGCCGTTGGCTTGATGATCCTGTACAATTTTCTGAGCGATCTCCCCATTATAAAATAATTCCTGCCCTTCCCGCGCCAAAACCTCCAGAAAATCAGCCTGTTGCGGCATGTGAATTTTTTCACCCACCGCTACCACTTTACCATCTCTGAAAAAAATTTCCCGGGTGCGTTTATTTAGTTGTAAAATCGGGCTGACTAAATCATAATCAAAATGCTGGAAATTATTTACCACTACCCCACCCTTGGCTGCATCAATGGCAGGTTGCGCGAGTTCCCGCATCGGAATCGTGCCGTATCTTCTATGTAATTCAAACATACCGGCTACTGCGCCGGGCACCGCAGTCGCGCCTTTCCCAACATGAAAAACCTCCTGGGTATCGCCAAAATCAATCGTAACCGGGAAAAAGTTAATATCGGAGAGCGGTTTTTTATATCTGGGCGTTTGACAAAAAAAATCAAATAACTGCACCGGTTGCCCGTCCATCGCCACCATCGCAAAAGCCCCGCCACCGGCAGAAGACATGCAAGGCTCGGCCACCCAGGTCATCATAAACGCAGCAATGGCAGCATCTACGGCATTACCGCCGGCTTTGAGTACATCGGCAGCAGCCCCGGCCGTCAGCTCGTGTCCGGCCGCGATCGCAATGTTCATATTTTTTTGGTTTTAGATGTTGGAATTTTGTTATTGGTTAATTGTTATTTGGGGACTGTAAGTGAAAAACAAGCTATAACATCGTCGCTTTCTTTAACTAAAACTAAATAGGAACTTCAAAACATTTACTTTAATATTTACACCATAATTAAACACGGAATAACTCAATTCACCACTCACCTCTCACCATTAACCGATCACCAATAACCCCTTTTCAATTCAAGCCGCTCACCTGCACATTTACTTTGCCCTTCAGCGCTACCTCCACACGAATCGACTCCGGCGCCAGAAAAGCGTCCCGAATGTACAATTCATCAAGATCGCCGTCCAATGTAATACTTTGTGTAATTTTATAATTAGTCAATTGCGTTTGCAATTGTTTCTTCATTTCGGTTAAATTATAATCCACCAGAAAATTCATGTTTTCCTCGATGCGCTTACGCAAAGTACCTTTTAATAACCAGGCCGCGGATTTATATAAAAAATTGCGCGTTTCCAGCGTAAAATCAAGTTCTTTAATATCGACCGTATTCTTTTTTGCATCGTAAAAAGGTCGGCCGCTGAGATAAATATTGCCATTATAACTACCTGATAACCTGGTATTAATAATCAATTTTGTGCCTTGCCCGTATAATTCAATATCTTCGATCTTCACCGAACGCTTGCCCTCGGAGAAGGTTTCGCCCAGCAATTCCGCTTTGGCGATGCGCTCGGCTTCGGTGAAAGGCACATCGGTTTTGAGGTGCACCACGAAGTCGCTCTCGGTAGTGTCACGCATCACAAACGGGGGTAATTGATTGATTTTTAACGACTTTGGTTTTTCGCCAAGATTTACTTTCGGGCGGGATTCAATAAAAATAATGCTGGAAATCGATTCCTTGTCGGTGACCAGCGGCGTCATGCCAATGTTTTGGGGGTTCACCAGCAGCCAGGTATTATATTCGGGCGCCACCAGCACCGGATCAAACATTTGTTTCCAGGTGGCTTCCACCTGCTCGCGGAGGTTGAAACTTTCGCTCACCAGGTCATCTATCGACTTGGTAATCACCGCTTTACTCTGGTTCAGCACGATATTCGCAATAAATCCTACCGGCACCCCCATGGAGCCCATTTGGAGCTTGGGTTGCTTCAGCCATTCATATTTTTCGATGTTGGTCACCGTCGCCAGATTCCAGTCACGATCAATGGTAAAATCCGTTTTCAGACTTAAAGCGATCTCGCCATTAGCTTCCAGTTTTGTAATACCGATATCATATTTCACCCAAACCTTTACAGGCACGCGGTACTTAATGCTTTGGCCTTCGGCGCTGAGTGTAATATCGTCGCGCTTTTCGGCTTTGAGCATCATTTTGTCACCGTCATTCAGGTCTTTATCTTCATAAATCACGCCGTCCAATTGCTTGTTAAGCGATTGTTGCAGTTCCCGCAGGTTGATATTCACCGGGATATTGATCACCGAAATCTTGTTTTCTTCCATTATTTCCTCGTACTGTTCCATAGGTTTAGTCAATTGTGCCGTTTTGCACGAAAACAAAAGCAGCCCGCAGGAAGCAATTATCCAAAATTTTTGCATATCACAAACTTTAAATGCTAATTTCTGATTTTTAAAGCTTTACAAATAATTAAAAATTAATTTTTAACTTCATTTGGCTGCAAAAATGCCATTTAATTTAATGAAAAATTAAGATTTTCTATTGTAAAGAAAGAAATTCAAACGCTTTCCAAGCAACTTTTTTTCAAAAAATCAGTCTTTCGAGAAACACAAGATAAACCATAATTGAATATGAAACGCCTGACTATTATTATTACTCTATTCCTGGCCATTGGTACATGCGCTATTGCTCAATCTTATGGCAGAGCTTATCTGGGTATCTACTCCAATGAAGTTTCCAGGGAAAAAGCTAAAATTCTCGGTTTCGACAATCCCTACGGCAGTTATGTCACTAGTATCACGAAAAATTCAGCCGCAGAAGCTGCTGGTATTCAGCCACTTGACTACGTTTATGGCATCAATGACGAGGAAACCAGCTTCACCAAAGACCTGACCGATCTGCTGGGAAATTACAAGCCTGGCGACAAAGCCACCGTGCATTTTATCCGTGCCGGCAAAAAAGTGTCGAAAGAAGTAACCTTCGGCAAACCGGGCTCGGGCATTGCCGCTTCAAAGGGTGAAAAAGCCTTTCTGGGCGTAAGCCCGCACCGGGATAATTCGGACAGTGAACTCGGGGTGAAGGTTTACATCGTGGACAATTCTACCGCTGAGAAAATGGGCCTGCAGGACGGCGACGTCATCATGTCTATCAATGGTTATAAAATGGTGGATTGGAGCGATATTTCTATGGTAATCAATACTTTGAAGGCTGGCGAAGATATTGCGATCGAATACGAACGCAATGGCAAATCCATGAAAGCCAAGCAAGCTATCCAGTCGCAGGAAGCCACCAAAAAAACCGAGGTGTACGTATCGAACTGGAATCCAGACAAATACGCTTATTTAGGCATTTATTCAAATACTGTTTCTGACAAAAAAGCCGATCTGCTGCATTTCAAGCACGAGTATGGCAGCTATATCACAAAGGTACTCCCCAACAGCGCTGCTGCAGAAGCCGGTTTGCAACCCTTTGATTATGTGTATGGTGTGAATGATTATCGCACCAATAAGGATGAAAATCTGACCAAAATTCTCAAGCGTTTTGAACCCGGCGAGCAGGCAACCCTGCATTTCATTCGCAACGGCGAGTCAAAAACAGCAGAAGTAACTTTTGGAAAACGCTCTGAATCAGAGACATTTATAGATGTAAATGAATGTGATTCTCCTTTACTGGGGGTACGCGAGATGGGTAGTTCCGGTTCAGGAAAAATGGGCGTAGCCGTGGAAATCGTCAAGCGCTCCACTGCTGAAGAAATGGGCATGCAGGAAGGCGATGTGATTACCAAAATAAATGGGTATCCGATTGTGGATTGGAGCGACATCAGCACGGCAGTTGACCTGACAAAAGTTGGCGAAACCGTAACTGTGGAATTCCTGCGTAATGGAAAAACCGAGACGGCAAGCAAACCGATCAAATCCTATTGCGATACGCATACTGAAGACGGTCGCAATTTCTATTCCTGGAATGCAGAAGAAAATGCTGCTAATAATGGCATAGAAGATGCCCCTATCCGGGATGTGGACGCGGCCAACGCAATTGTGGATCTCAAGGATATGACCCCCAAAGAGATCGACGAAATGAAGAACAGCTTTGGCGTGCAAATGTCGAACGCTAATGATTTGAATATTAACAAACTAAGCATTACTCCAAATACCAAATCGGGCAAGTATCAGTTGCAGTTCAATCTGCCGCAGGAGGGCGAAACCAGCGTAAATGTGTACAACGCGGCCGGGCGCTTGATTTATAACTATGACCTCGGCAATTTCCGTGGTGACTTTAATGACCAGATCGATATTTCTCAAAATGGCATCGGAAGTTATTACCTCGAAATACGCCAGGGAAATAAAGCGATGACAAAGAAAATTTTATTGCAAACTAGATAAATTGGGTCATGGGGTCATGGGGTCGTGATTAAAATTTGGAGCGATACCCACACCCCTTATCAACCTATCAACCTAATTAAAAAAAGGCGAAGTTTTTCTCAATATCGTCCCGGGGCTGCATCTCGATTGTGGGGTGTAGCCTTTTGTTTTGGGCTTCCTGCCAAAATTTCTTTTCAAAAACCTGCCGCAACCGGAAAAATATTGTGCCCTCACCTGTCAATAGTAATAGGATCGTTTCCCGAACAGGGCGATCTGTTTTTATTATTATCACAATTCATCTCTTTCAATATTTTCACACAAAGTTAGTATGAAAGTAAAATTTGGCTTTATGAAAATCAAAACCCGTATTCTACTCAAATCGTTTTCAGTACTTGCACTGGCAATACTGGTTGCGTTGCCTTTGTCCGCCCAGAAAAAGGGCTCCAAAGCTACGCCGGTCAGTACAACTTCGGCCGTTAAGGTCGATTTTGACGAATCATTGTATAACTCGCTTCAGTGGCGCTCAATTGGACCGTATCGTGGCGGTCGGTCCTGCGCGGTGACTGGTGTTCCGGGCAAACCCAATCTGTTTTACATGGGCGCTACCGGTGGTGGTGTCTGGCGTACGCAGGATGGCGGACAAACATGGGAAAATATTTCCGATGGTTATTTCGGTGGCTCTATCGGTTCGGTGGCAGTCAGCGAATATGATAACAACGTGATCTACGTTGGTGGTGGTGAAAAAACCGTTCGTGGTAACGTTTCCTATGGTCATGGCATGTGGAAATCCGTAGATGCCGGTAAAACCTGGACCAAACTGGGCTTTGAAAAGGCACGCCATATCCCGCGCGTACGCATCCACCCTAAAAATCCGGATCTGGTTTATGCCGCAGTTTTGGGAGATTTGTTCAAATCCAGCGAAGAGCGCGGTGTGTATCGCAGTAAGGACGGCGGCAAAACCTGGGAAAAAATCCTTTTCGCCAATGCTGACGCCGGTGCGGTTGATCTGGTCTTCGACCCTAATAATCCTAGAATTATGTACGCTTCTACCTGGCGCATTCGCAGAACGCCGTATAGCCTGGATAGCGGTGGAGAAGGCTCCGCGCTTTGGAAAACCACCGATGGCGGCGATACCTGGACGAATATTTCCGCTAACAAAGGCTTGCCCGGCGGCGTGTGGGGTATCTCCGGTGTAGCTGTTTCTCATGTAAATTCCAACCGCGTTTGGGCAATTATCGAAAATGACAAAGGTGGCGTATATCGCTCTGACGATGGTGGCGAAACCTGGTCACTGGTAAACAGCGATCGGAACCTGCGCCAGCGTGCCTGGTATTATACACGCATTTACGCGGATACACAGGATGAAAACAGCCTGTGGGTGCTCAACGTTTCTTACCACAAATCTTCCGATGGTGGGCGTACGTTCCGCTCTGCCAATGCACCGCACGGTGACCATCACGATCTTTGGATTGCTCCGGAAGACAATCATCGTGTAATTATCGGTGATGACGGTGGCGCGCAGATCAGCTTTGACGGTGGTGAAAACTGGTCTACCTATATGAATCAGCCGACGGCACAGTTCTATCGCGTTACTACGGATAACAGTTTCCCATACCGGATTTATGGTGCACAGCAGGATAATTCTACCGTCCGGATCAAGCACCGTACCGATGGATTCGCCATCACGGAAAGCGACTGGGAAAGCTCTGCAGGCGGTGAAAGTGCGTGGCTGGCAGTAGATCCAACTAATAATGACATCGTTTACGGCGGCAGCTATGGCGGGTATCTTGAAAGAACAAACCATGCAACCAATGAGCAGCAAGCCATTAATGTATATCCTGAAAACCCGATGGGTTCTGGCGCGGAAGGTATGAAATATCGTTTCCAGTGGAATTTCCCGATTTTCTTCTCTCCGCACGATCCGAAGAAATTGTATGCATTATCTGATCGGGTGCATGTCACTTATGATGGCGGTCGTTCCTGGGAAAACCTCAGCGAAGACCTCACCCGCAATGACCCGACGAAGCTGAAATCTTCAGGCGGGCCAATCACACAGGATAATACAGGTGTAGAATACTATTGTACGCTTTTCACCGGCTTTGAATCACCTTATGAAAAAGACCTGATCTGGGTAGGTTCGGATGATGGTTTGGTGAATGTAAGCCGCGATGGCGGTAAAACCTGGACTAACGTAACACCTCCAGCCGCACCGGAATGGACCATGTGGAACAGCATTGATCCTGATCCATTCACAAAAGGTGGCGCTTATTTGACGGGAACTCGTTATAAATTAGGCGATTACAAATCTTATATTTACAAAACCGAAGATTACGGTAAAACCTGGAAATACCTCGGCGGCGGCATTCCTGATGTGCATTTCTCACGCGTAGTTCGTGCCGATCCGGGTCGTAAGGGTTTGCTCTACTGCGGTACCGAAGGCGGTATGTATATTTCATTCGACGACGGTGCAAGCTGGAAGTCGTTCCAGTTGAACCTGCCGATTGTACCAATCACAGATTTGACGATCAAGAATAACAACCTGATCGCGGCTACCCAGGGGAGAAGCTTCTGGTTGATCGACGATATTACACCATTACACCAGTTGAACGACCAGGTTGCGAAAAGCAATCATCACCTTTATACCCCGGCGGCCAGCTACCGCATGGGCAGTGGTTTCCGTTTTGGAAGAACGCCAAGAAACGCTGGTGAAAACCATCCGGGTGGTGTATTGGTAAACTTTTACCTGAAAGAAGTTCCTGAAAAAGAAGAAGTTAAGCTTGGTTTCTACGAACCGGATGGTGATCTGATCCGCGAGTTTTCCAGCAAAGCAAAGGAAAGAAGCGAAAAGCTGGAGGTGAAAGCAGGCGGCAATCTATTCGTTTGGAACATGCTCTATCCTGATGCCAAGGATTTCGAAGGTATGATTATGTGGTCGGCTTCTATGGCCGGCGCGAAGGCAGTTCCGGGTGCTTATGAAGTACGATTGACCATTGGCGACCAGACGCAGAAAGCGGCTTTCGATCTGATAAAAGATCCGCGTTCCTCAGCTACGCAGGAGGATCTGGTGGCACAATTCAATTTCATCAACGAAGCAAACAAGAAGATTTCGGAAGCGCACCAGACGATTATTGATATTCGCGATATTCGCAAGCAAATCAATGCTTATACTGCCTTGTTGAAGGATAATGAAAGTGCTAAAGACTTGCTTGCCAAAGCGAAAGAAATCAATGAAGCGCTGACGAAAGTGGAAGAAGAATTGTATCAGACGAAGAATCAGAGCCGTCAGGACCCTTTGAACTTCCCAATCAAACTGACCAATAAACTGGGGAGTGTGAAGAGCCTCGCATCCTCCGGCGATAACCGGCCAACCGCGCAGATGTTTGAGGTGAAGCAGGATCTGACCCAGAAAGTAGATGTACAACTGTCTGAGTTCAAGAAAATCAGAGATACAGAACTACCAAAATTCAATGAGATGATCCGTCAGAAAGCCATTGATCCGATCATGGTGAAGAAACCGGCTCGTTCGTAAGAATTTTTCAAATAATAACTTTGAAAGGCGTCATCTCATTTTCAAGATGACGCCTTATTTTTTAGAATTTAATCCACCATCCAGATTTGAGACCTTCCAGCAAACCGTAGCTGACTTCGTTTACCTTTACGCCATCAGGATTCAGAAGTATAATGCTGCCGCCAAAATTTGGCAAACGCACTTTTTCAAGAAAAACGATATTGGTGAACCCAGGATTGATCACCAGATTGGTAATCCGCTCCGATTCGCCGCGTTTGTTTTGGATTTCCCAACCCATCATATCCACTGCCTGATCAGTCGCGTTGAACAAAGCGATCATTTCCTTGCCGCGGTCGCTACCTTCAGGGTTGACCATTGCGCCCACGATGTGAATACCTTCGGTTAGAGCAGCCGTAGGTTTTGTTGGTTCTTCAACGTCTGGCTCCTCCGTTTTTTTCAATTCCATTGCCCTGCGCACCGCCCTGAAGGCATTGACTTTTCCATAACCAAACCACTCAGAATGACCATTTTGATCGTAGGTTCCTTTACGCAATCCCAGCACTGGATCAGGGCCCGGGTCAGTAATTTTATCCGCAGTAGAAATGAGAATTTCCTTTACTTCATCTGCAGTCAGCGCCGGATTAGCTGACAACACCAAGGCTGCAACACCTGCCACCATTGGGCAGGAAGCCGAAGTGCCACCAAATTTATTAGTAAAACGGTTGCCAAACCGCCCATTGTCTGCCGTCCATATGCTCTGCCCCGGCAATCTTTTTTGAATATCGATAGGATGTGCATTATCACTGGGTGCACAAAGATCAACTTCTTTACCCCAATTGCTATAAGCCGCTTTAAGATTTAGACTCGTGGAAGCCGATACCGCGATCACCTCGGGGTGTTCCGCGAAACCATTGAGAATCGTGCCTCTTGTTTCTTTCAAACCCAACAGCGGATGCCGCCAGATAAAACTGTTGACATCCCTCGCATGAATGGGGGCATTATAATTGCCAGCGGCAAAAAGAATAACGCAGCCCTTGCCACGCGGGCCGCCTGTTTTGGAGAGCTTGGTAATTTGATTGCGAAGCAGCGATGACAAAGGCGCATACACCGGAACGGGGCCCCAGCTATTGGAAATCACATCGGCACGCTGACCTGCAAAATCAAAAATTTCGTGCAGCAGATTATCATCGGCGGTCATACCAAACCGGATGGGCATAAATGCGCACCCCGGCGCTACCCCAATAATTCCGCTGCCATTCTCCTCTCCGATTGCCAAACCGGCGCAAGGCGTACCGTGAAAATCACCCCGACTAAAGTTCGGCAGCGGAGTCAGGTCCGCATCTACAAAATCTCTGGGAAAAACCACTTTGCCTACTCCGATCAAATCCGGATGCGTCAGATCGAAGCCATCATCGATTACCGCCACTACGATCCGGCGATCGCCACGCGTGATATTCCAGGCGCCAGGTGCATCCACGTGGGCTTCCGGCGAAAGTTCCACGCCGCGGGTACTGCTCAGGTGCCATTGGTTAGGGAAAAGGGAATCCTGCGGCGTATAAAAAGGCTCAAAGCGGTTGATCAGATTAGGCTCCGCATACAATACTTCCGGGCGTTCCTGCAAATCTTCACTCACTTTTACCGGATTTTTCCCGGCTGAACTTGTCACTTGCAATAAACAAATCTGTTCTTCTTTTTGTCCAAAATACCGCACAAACTTCAAACCGTGTTTCTCCAGGATTTCCTCTACTTTTGTATCCGAAGTGCCCGGCGCAAAGGCCACCATTAAATATTCAGTAATATAATAACGCGTAGCTTCGTCTCCCACAGGATGATACGCATGATGGCAAATACCTGGCGTCCGTTCATCGGTGCGCAGGCGATCCATAATTACATCTCGATCATCTTCAGGTAGCCGGACTTTGTACACATTATAAAATACCTGCTTTACTTCCGCTACAGGCTCCATTTCAGCAAGAGTTCGCAGCATCTGCTCGTTGGGCATAATGGCCGTAAAAAATTCCGGTTCCTTTTCAATCAGGATTTTTTCGCCACCGCGGTAAAGATAGTTTTGGGAAGACATGGGATAGGTTTTAAGGTTATAAATTGTTTGGCAGCGCCAATTTGAAAGATAATTTTGTAAAACTGAGATAAAACTCCGAATTTTTGAAAAAATTTTTACTGCCCGGAAAAAATATAATTTTTAACTAAATCGTTTTGATTTAAAAGCAACAAAAACTCCGGATATCTCCCCACCGAAACTTTTGCTTTGTCTTCAATTACTTTTGGGATTTGCAATTCCCTGTAAATCTGAGACTTGAGCTTCGCGAGCTGAATATATTTTTTCTGGTTATTGATCAATAACTATTTTAACTCATATTACCTGAACCCAAAAACACTTAAAAGCCACATGTGTAAACTATTCCTAGCTGATTCCTGTCCTTTGATGGTTGAAGGCGTGCGTTATGCCGTTTCTTCCTTCCCCGAATTGCAAATTTCGGGTACCTGCCATTCGTATGATTGGCTTCAATCCTGGCTGACTTCCCGCCAGGTAGATGTATTACTACTTGATCCTGCTCTTGGCGGTACTGACAAAGTGGAGGCTTGTAAGAAAATCAACCAAAAGTATCCCAAGCTAAAGATCCTGATCTTTAGTAATGACAACGATCCTGAATTAATTCGCAGATTGTTGCGTACAGGCGTCAAAGGTATCTTGCCGCGCACCGTCGACGGGCAAGAGCTGCTGCGAGCGGTTGAAACTATCAATCGTGGAGAAATTTATCTGCATGAATGCGTAAAAAGCTCTATTGTTGGTTTTTCACTTGGACTGACGCCCCGGCGCAAAGGCAGAGCCATACTCACTCGACGAGAAATAGAGATTCTGCGGCTGATTGTCGAAGAATACACGACTCGCGAAATCGCCGAAAAACTCTACATCGAATTCTGCACCGTTGAAACGCACCGTAAAAATCTCATCCAAAAGCTGGGCGTGAAAAACACCGCCGGCTTGGTCAGAGTAGCCGTAGAACAACAGCTTTGTTTTAGCTGAGCAACACCAATTGCCATCTGAAGCCTTCCCCCAAATTCGCTTCGATTTTTTTTTCAAATGAATTCAGTTGCTTTCCGCACCGTGGGAAAATGGAATTGGTATGTCTCGGAGTATCATTTTTCCTTGATTTCAAGGATATTTCCAAATCCCGGAATTCAGGGAGAAAAAAGCGTAAATAAACTACGTATTTGGCTAAAACTTTTCGCATGTCAAAACCAGCCGCAAGAGTAAGTGACAATCATGTGTGCCCCATCGTCACGCCGGCGGGGCCACATGTGGGCGGGCCGATTTTGCCGCCGGGCGCGCCCACCGTACTGATTGGAGGTTTACCGGCTGCGGTGGTCAGTGGCATGTGTACTTGCGCAGGGCCGCCTGACAGCTTGATTTTAGGCTCTTCCACGGTATTGATCGGTGGCAAACCCGCGGTAAGATTGGGCGATAGCACTGCACACGGCGGTACGGTAGTAGGCGGAGATCCGACGGTATTGATTGGAGGTTAGCTTCAGATTTCAAACCACTAATAATCAGATACTTGTTCATTATAAAAAACCAAAATAATTCCCAAAAACAATGATCGCACACGCGCTCAAAATTATCGTTGAAGAACTAAACCAGCATTTCAATAACATTCAGCCTGGAAATGCAGAGGATACAGTCATTTTGGGCAATATCGCTGCGTTGGAAACCGACATCGATGCTAATATTAAAAATCAGCTTCGCAATAAAGTGGTAGCGACCCTGGTCAATTTAAAAGAGGAAAGCAGCTTAAAAAACACTCCGCATTCCCGCGTAAACGATTCATTTCGAACGATGTATTTCAATCCGCCGGTGTACGTTAATCTGTACGTTTTATTCAGCGTAACCACCACCAGTTCCTACGAAGACGCGCTGACCTATCTCTCACGGCTGGTGCGCTTTTTTCAATCCAAAAATATATTCACGCCTTCGAATAGCGCAGCGGTAACCGTGATGAACGGCTACGACGAACTGACTGATTTTAAACTAATTATGGAATTATTTTCCCCTAATCTGGAAGAATTGAACCATATGTGGGGCATGCTCGGCGGCAAGCAATATCCTTCGGTGATCTATCTTATGCGATTGTTGGAATTGAAGCGCGAAGACGAAGTAGAAGGCGCGGGCGTCATCGAAGAAATCGAAAGCAAATACAAAGTAATAGCACCATCATAATTAAATAAAATTTTATTTCAAATATTTGAAAATCAAACACTTAAAACATCATTAATACTAAATGGAGGTTTTCGTTTTCAAATATCAACGTCTGTGTGAGATTCGGGTTTTGCACCATTACCTACTGGATGATCCCGGCACTTCCTTTGATGCACTCCCCGCTGCCGATCAGGAACGAAAACTCAGAAATTACGATACGCACAGCTGGCTTGATATTCAGGCAGATAAGAACACGCAGCAGCTTCTACAGGATTTCCGGCTGGTGTACAAAAAAACCAACACCGGGTTCCGCATTCTCGCGCAGGTAGAAACAACCGATCAAACGCTGATTGATCTGGAGGGAATGAAACTGGTATTCTTGTTCAATCTGAAAAATGGCATCAGCAGCCATACCGACCTACCGATCAACGTGATTAAAAACGGAAACCCGACAACCTACGTTTTTGGCAACGAGTTTTCCTGGAGCAATGGCGGCAGCTTTCCTTCGCTGGCTTTGCCCGCCGGTTCCGATCATGCAACCACCGACAACTGCCGCGAAGTGGACGAAACGCGCGATTCCCGTTTCATCGGACAATTTGAAATAAGCAGCCGAACTGGTATGGGCAGCTTCAGCCTGCTCAACGGTGGCGGCGCCATACAGGATAGCGTATTTGAATTACACATTAAAAAAACATAATTCATATTATTCTAAAAATCAATTACTATGCCACTGGATTTAACCCAATTAAAAACGCCCGGCGTCTATATTGATGAGGTGCCCAAATTTCCACCTTCCATCGCTGCGGTTGCTACGGCAATACCGGCATTCATAGGCTACACCGAAAAAGCTATCGACGCCAAGGGCAACGATCTGACCAACGTGCCAACCAGAATTACTTCTTTACTGGAATACGAAACGTTTTTTGGCGGCGCACAGCCCGAAGAAAACCTCGAAATAACCTGGACCGAAGTGACCACGCCTGTGGGTTCGGAAACCATTTCAGTCGCTTACAATGGCGATGCGTCCAATCACAACATGTTTTACAGCCTCCGCGCTTATTTTGCAAATGGTGGCGGGCCTTGCTACGTCGTGTCGATCGGCGCGTACAAAACAGTCGGCGGCGCATTGGTGCTCACCGAATTTGAGGATGGCTTGGCCGCTTTGGAAAAAGAAGATGAGCCCACACTGATCGTTTTCCCGGAAGGGCAAAGAATGGACGAAGGCGATTATTATGCTATTCAGAATGCTGCGCTCAACCAGTGCGGATTGCTCAAGGATCGTTTTTGCATCATGGATTTGCACGATACCGGCGAAACGCTCGCCACCAGCGGTGATGTAAACACGGCTGCAACGGCTTTCCGCGGCGGCATTACCTCTTCCAATATCCGCTATGGTGCTGCCTATTTTCCGAATTTGAAAGCGGTGTTTGGCCACCTTGCCGACGAGACGACGGTCATTATCAACCACACGGTGGATGGCGGTGCAGGCGCTTTTGACGGCAATAACCTGGATGCCTTAAAAACTACCAATACTGCGGCTTACAACAAACTCTCGCTTGCTTTATCTCGCTTCCCGGTGATTTTACCGCCGAGCCCAGTGATGGCGGGCGTTTACGCTCAGGTGGACAGTGCCAGAGGCGTTTGGAAAGCACCGGCGAACGTCGGGCTGGTGAGTGTGACAGATGTAACGTTTAAGGTGACCAACGGCATCCAGGATGGTTTGAATGTAGATCCTGGCACCGGAAAATCGATCAATGTAATTCGACCTTTCACCGGCAAAGGTATTCTCGTTTGGGGTGCACGCACGCTCACCGGTAATGACAATGAATGGCGCTACGTCAACGTCCGTCGCTTTTTCAATATGGTGGAAGAGTCTTCCAAAAAAGCTTCCGAGCAGTTTGTGTTTGAACCCAACGACACCAATACCTGGGTGAAGGTGCAAGCGATGATCGAAAATTTCCTCACTACGCTCTGGCGACAGGGAGCTCTTCAAGGCGCCACCACCGAGCAGGCGTTTTATGTGCTGGTCGGCTTGGGCAAAACCATGACCGCTGATGATATTCTCAATGGTAGAATGATCGTAGAAATCGGCATGGCAGTGGTACGTCCGGCTGAATTTATTGTACTCCGCTTCTCGCACAAGCTACCGGAAGCTTAATGATTGATCGTTAGTTATTTACTGTTTAGCAATTTCATTTACTAATTGTAATATTTTTTTTGACAAAAAACTAAAAGACTAAATAAAATGGCTGAATATCCTCTTCCCAAATTTCATTTTGAAGTCGAAATAGGCGGCAACACGCTCGGCTTCACCGAAGTGACCGGGCTTGATAAACAGATTGACGTGATCGAATATCGCGAAGGCCAGGCCAAGACTTATTCCAAAATCAAGATGCCCGGCATGCAAAAATACAGCAATATAACGCTGAAGCGAGGCACTTTCGTGGGTAAAACCGAATATTACGATTGGCTGAAAACGGTGGATATGCTGGGCAATACCGAGCGCCGTGACCTGACCATCAAGTTGCTCAATGAAAACCACGAGCCGGTCTTCACCTGGAAGGCATTGAACGCATTCCCGGTCAAAGTGCAGGCCAGCGACCTCAAGGCCGACGGTAACGAAATTGCGATCGAAACCATCGAAATCGCGCACGAAGGACTTTCATTAGTTCAATAACTTGAACTTTTGAACCTTGAACTTTTGAACCTTGAACTTTTGAACCTTGAACTTTTGAACTTTAAACCGAAAACCCATTTCCAACTATGGCTGGTTACTATCCTCCGGTCGGGTTCCACTTTCGGGTGGAATTCTCCGACATCAGTAAAAACGATAACGACACGCGCTTCCAGTCGGTGACCGGGCTTTCGGTGGAATACGACATGGAGACCTTCAAGGAAGGCGGCGAAAACCGTTTCGAGCACTCGCTTCCGGTGCGTACCAAGTACCCCGATCTGGTGCTCAAGCGCGGCTATCTGGTGTCGGGTTCCGATATTTTCAAATGGTGTAAAAAAGCCTTTCAGGAAAGGGAATTTCAGCCCGCCAACCTGATTATCTCGCTTTTGAATGAAAATCACGAACCGCTGAAAACCTGGAATGTCGTGGGCGCCTGGCCTAAGAAATGGTCGGTATCCGATTTTAATGCGGAGAGCAACGCAATTGTCATAGAAACACTGGAATTGCGCTACCAATTTTTCACGATTCAAAACTGAGGCTATGCCGATACAAATCAGGGAGTTACAC
>CAZGAU010000038.1:0-36687 GCA_964523725.1 uncultured Saprospiraceae bacterium | reverse complement strand
GGGGCTGTGCGTATCCGCGAATTCAAGCAGATGGTAAAAACATTACATGAAAATGGTTTGCGTGTAATATTGGACGTTGTATATAATCATACCGGCGATACAGAAGCTTCGCATTTTAATCAAATGGTGCCGGGATATTATTATCGACATAATGAAGATGGCAGCTTTTCGGATGCAGCGGCCTGTGGCAATGAAACCGCCAGCGAGCGCGCTATGATGCGCAAATTTATGCTCGAATCGGTTAAATATTGGGTAAATGAATATCATTTGGATGGTTTCCGTTTTGATTTGATGGGCATTCATGATCAGGAAACGATGAATCTGATTAGTCAGGAATTACATAAAATTGACCCGACGATTATTATTTACGGTGAAGGCTGGACGGCAAAGGATTCGCCGCTACCCGAAGACAAGCGCGCATTGAAGAAATACACTTACAAACTGGATAAAATCGCCGCTTTCAGTGATGACATTCGCGACGGCATCAAGGGGCATGTATTTACACACACCGAAAAAGGCTTTATTAGTGGAAAACCAGGCCTTGAAGAAAGCATTAAATTTGGTATTGTAGCTTCCACGCAGCATCCGCAGGTATTGTACGATTCAGTGAATTATTCCAAGGAACCCTGGGCCAAAGAACCTTTCCAGACGATGACCTACGTTTCCTGCCATGATAATCACACGCTCTGGGATCGCTTGGTTATTTCTGCGCCCGAAGCCAGCGAAGCTGACCGTATTAAAATGCATAAATTAGCCGGAGCCATTGTGCTTACTTCGCAGGGTATCAGCTTTTTACATGCTGGTTCAGAAATGCTGCGTACCAAACAGGGCGTGGAAAACTCCTTTGAATCTCCGGATAGTATTAATAGGATCGACTGGTCGCGAAAAGTGAAATATAAAGAGGTGTATAATTATTATAAAAATTTGATTGCTTTACGCAAAAATCACCCGGCGTTCCGGATGACTTCCACTGAGCAAATTCAAAGGCACCTGCGTTTCCTGGAATTCAAGCATCCTGAAAACATTGTCGGATACACCATTTCCGATCATGCCAACGGCGACGCATGGAAGCAAATCATCGTGTTTTTTAATGGAAATCGTAACCCTCGCGAGCTATATCTGCCCGAGGGCGAATGGACTATTGTGCTGGATGGTAAGCAGATCAATGAATCAGGAATTCGCAAGGTAAAAGGCGGTGAAGATTTTCCTATCCTGATGTCGGCGCTGTCGGCGCTGGTGTTGGTGCAAAATTGACACGAGTCAGTAGCAGAAGGCATAAACAGTGCATTTTCAGGTATTTTGTAAAAAATACACTAACATTTCGAGGTTGTTTTGTAGTTTTAGCTGGATTAAAAATTGAAACTAACTGACCATGCTTGATATTCAAAAGCGACTGACCAACTCGTTTTATGCGATACTCAGTCTGCCTGCTACTGCGATGGGCTTTGCCCTGTGTGTGCAAATTGCTACCCTGAGTTGGATACTCAATACACAGTTGGGTTTTGATCTTCACCAGATCGGAATCGTTTGGATGGCCGGGCCGCTTGCGGGCATTTTGGGGCAAGTAATCATCGGCGTTATTAGCGATAACGTCTGGGCATGGGGCGGTCGGCGCCGACCTTTTATTCTGATTGGCGGAACGCTGGCAGCCTTGAGTATCCTGGCTTTGCCGAATATCGGTATAATTGGGGAAGCTTTGGGCGTTAAAGAACTGGTGGGCGTGGCAATTACGATCGCTTTAACTTTGGATTTATCCATCAATATCAGTTTTAATCCGACCCGCTCGGTCATCGCGGATGTAACACCGCAAGGCGATGCACGTACCAAAGGCTATACCTGGATGCAAACCATCTCAGGATTTTTTGGTGTTCTGGCGTATTTAATCGGTGCGTTCTGGAGTAATTATATGCTGATTTACTTAGGTGCCGTTCTGGTATTTGTGTTTTCAATTGTACCCACCTTATTTGTCACGGAACCACGTAACCTGAATGGAAAAGATACTGATGATGCCCCGGAGAGTATTGCTACCAGCGGCCTTGACGCAGATATCGCCGATGTGGAGATTCCTTCCAAAGGTAAAACCAATATGCCGGAGTTTTTGAAAATCTGCTTCGCGCATGCCTTTACCTGGCTAGGGGTACAAACCATGTTCGTTTATACCTTTGCTTATATTAAAGAAAACATCATGGGCTTTCAGACCACAGCTCAGTTATCAGCAGAACAAAATAATGAAATTGGCTTCATTACCGGGATTGCTTTTGCAGTCTTAAATACAGTGGGCTTTTTATTGCCGGCATTTGTTTTGGAACCAGTTGCGGAACGCATCGGACGAGTGCGTACGCACATGCTGTGTATTGGTACGATGGCAGCGGGTTATACGATGATTGTTTTCCTTGGAAGTAGTTCTGCAATGCTGTTTGTGTTGATGGCGGTGGTCGGAATTGGTTGGGCCGCTGTAGTAAGCTTGCCTTTTGCGATCATGTCGGAGACGGTCAATCAGGCACGGATGGGTATGTTTATGGGCTTGTTCAACTTGTCCGTAGTAATTCCACAGTTAGGTGCTTCTTCGCTCGGTAGCTTTATTGACGGACAACCAAATAAGGCGGTCATTTTTATAATCAGCGCTGTGGCGCTGGGTATTTCGGCTGTACTTTGGCTTACTGTGAAAGAAAGCCAAAAGCCGGAAGCAGTAAAGCGCAAAACCGTGCTTGCCGGAGGGCACTAAGTGTAGCGGTTGCTTTAACTGCAACCGTCAGGAAATTTACAAAAACCCTCGCACAACTTGGCGCACCGATTGCACGTATCCGCCGCCAAAGAGGTTGACATGCACCAGTAAATAATACAATTGATATAAATCAATCCGTTCTTCCCAGCCGGGCAAGAAGGGGTAATGTTCCTGATAAACCTGATAAAACTCACGATCAAAACCGCCGAAAAGCTTGCTCATGGCAATATCCATCTCGCGGGAAGCGAAGCAAACGGCAGGATCAATCAGTACGGGGGCGCCGTGCTCGTCCGTTAGGAAATTGCCATTCCAGAGATCACCATGAATGAGTGTAGGCGGTTCTTTGGGCAGGATTTGGGGCAATTTTTTGAATAGTTGGTCAAAATTCTCGTGATCGGAAGTTGAAAAATGATGTTGCGTTTCTGCCAATTGAATTTGCGGAAGCAGACGCTCTTCGATGTAAAATTCTAACCAATTATTATGCTTTCGATTGGATTGTGGTAAGCTGCCAATAAAATTATCCGTATCCAGCCCAAAATTTGCCTGAGTTGTGCGATGCAGCATAGCCAAACCTTCGCCGAAGCGCTGCCAGAAATCTGGTCTTTGGGCGCCGGGTTCAATAAATTCCATCAATAAAAAACCGGTTGCATCGTTAGGTTGGCTGTGTCCTATGACTTGAGGTATCCGTAAGGTACGCGTCTGAGCTAGTAATTGCAGTCCTTCTGACTCGGCTTTGAAAATATGATGGGCATGCCCAGCAGGATTCATTTTCAGAAAAAACCTGCCTTTTGCGGTTTCCAGCCTGCGGGCTTCATTGATATCGCCGCCACTCATGTGAAAAGCCGCTTCGATAGGAGTTCCGAGCAGTTTTCCGCATGATGATTTTATGTATTCGGGCAAACCCGAAGCCACGATTAAAGCCGGTTTTTATTAATCATATCCAACAATTCATCGCGATAGTTTTTCCCTACCGGCAGATGTTTAGCCTGACCTTTTTCCATTACTTCCACCATATTACCTACTACCGCTTCTATATGATTCACATTTACAATATAAGAGCGGTGAATGCGCTTAAACATATGCTGTGGGAGCTTATCTTCCAGGCTTTTCATGGTTTGCAGCGTGATGACGCGCGTATTATCCATGCGTATAATGACATAATCTTTTAAGCCCTCGATGTAAAGAACTTCATCAAAATTTACTTTGATCAGTTTCTTATCTGCTTTTACAAATATGTAATCCGGATTTTCTTCTTCTGTCGGGGCAGCAGCGCCGACGGGAACTTCCTTGCGTTGCAGCTCGATTTGCTCAATGGCTTTATTAACCGCTTTCATAAAGCGCTCTGCCGAAATTGGCTTCAGCAGATAGTCCAATGCATTGAGTTCGAAACCTTCGATGGCGTAATTGGAATAAGCCGTTGTAAAAATTACCAAAGGGGGCTTTGAAAGCGTTTTCAAAAAGTCGATACCGGTGAGCTGAGGCATTTGTATATCCAAAAACATCAAGTCTATTTGATTGCTTTTCAGCACTTCATTTGCTTCGAAGGCATTATTGCATTTCTTGACCAGGTTTAGCTCCGGCACTTTTTCGATATAGGTTTCCAGCACATCCTGCGCCAGGGGTTCGTCGTCAACGATGATCACATTAATCATATCAGGTTATTTAAGAATGTTCAAAAGCTAAATGGATTGAAAGTTAAGGATTTTCCTGCAAAACTAAGCATTCAAATCGATTTGTAAATTTACGCCATAAGATTTTGGATTGTCGCTAATATTTAATTCATATTTATTGGGATACAGAATATCCAGTCGTCGGCGCACATTCACCAGCCCGATGCCTCCGCTTCGGCGGTGCGTTTGGTGAGGTAGTGCATCAGACTTGCTGTTTTCGATATAAAAATCTATTTTTTGACCGTCCACCAATAATTTTATATTGACAAAACCTTGCGCAATTTGATTGGTCAAACCGTGCTTAAAGCTGTTTTCAATAAACGGAATAAACATCAAAGGTGCGATTTGCTGATCGCTGATATGGCCGTCCACTTCAAAACTGATCGCTACTTTGTCGCCATGGCGAAGGCGTTCCAGGTCAAGATAATTACGGATGTAATGCACTTCATTGCTTAATGATACGCGTTTTTCATTACATTCATACAGCATATAGCGCATCATTTCCGAAAGCTTGATCACGATTTCCGGCGCCTTGTCTGATTTTTTCAGCGTGAGCGCATACAGGCTATTGAGCGTATTAAATAAAAAATGCGGGTTGATCTGCGATTTTAAAAATCTTAATTCTGTTTGCATTGTACGAGTTTCCAACTCCTGCCGCTCGCGCGTGGTGCGTACCCAATCGGTAATGATCTTTACAACCGTAGAACCAGCAGCGATCACGAATGTTGCCATAAAGTAGCTGCTCTGATTTTCAATAATTTGCGATTGCAAACCCGGGAAATTGGAAAATTTGAAATAAAAAGCGATCATTTTCAGCGGTGTGATAATGATCGTGGCCAGGATCAACAATCCCGCATAAGTTAGAAAGCGATTTTTTGAAAGGTAATTCGGGATTAAATAAAGTAAATTGAAATAAACAATTGTAACATAAAACATTACATTGATGATCTCATTGCTGATTGTAAAAAGCAGCCCTTGCCGGGTATCCTCAATCAGAATCAGGAAAATAAGCAAAGCCAGCCAAAACAGCGAGTGGTACACTACCCGTTTGGTGAAAAAATTGATTAATTTATAACGCCAGTCTTTATTTACAGCTGTATCCATAAAAATCGTCCCGTACTATAAAGTTAGAAACCAAATATTCCAATGATCTCAATCCAAATCTCCCGTCAAAATAGAAAGATTTTAAACGCTGTTGCAAAACTTTTTGGAAAAAATGCGCCAAACATTCGATAAATGATACATTTCGGAAATGAACTCAAAAATTTGTACGCAAAAGAATCAGACAAAGGTACATTGCACTCACTTCATTTGATATATTTGCCGAATCTTTTTCAAAACGTGGTTCCAGAAACCACGCAACACTGAAATCATGAAAATTTCCCGTGTAAAATGCTGGCAGGCAAACCTCCAGTTGACTAAACCCTACACCATAGCGGTGCATACCATTGATTCAGCGGAGAATTTGTTTTTTTACGTTGAACTGGAAAATGGTACTTATGGCGTGGGCTGTGGCGCCCCCACCGAATTTGTCACTGGCGAAACCATGGACACCGCCCTGGAAGCGCTGGAAGGCAATGCCTCGGAATTATTGATAGGACGTGAAGTGGAAGATTATATCGACCTTATCCGCTCTGCGGAGGAATTGATGCCAGAAACACCCGCCGCCCGCGCTGCACTTGATATTGCTTTGTACGACGTGGTTGGTAAACTGGCTGAAAAACCGTTGGTGGAGTTACTTGGCAAAAAACATGATGGATTCCCGACTTCTATCACGATCGGTATTAAATCCCTGGAAGAAACACTGGCAGAAGCCAAGGAAAATGTAGCAAAAGGCTTTAAAGTCATCAAGTTGAAGACCGGACTTGAAGTCGAAAAAGATATTGAGGTGTTTAGCAAATTACGGGAAACGGTCGGGAAAAACATCAAAATCCGGGTGGATGCGAACCAGGGCTACGGCGTGACCGAACTGGAGCGTTTTGTAAAAGCTACCCAAGACCTGGATGTAGAATTTATTGAACAACCTTTTCCGCCGGGTCATCTGGATGAAATGCTGCAATTATCAACGGATATTCGCAAGCTCTGCGCAGCAGATGAAGACCTTCACGATTGGCGCGACGCTGCGGCACTTACTACCAACACCAACTATTACGGCATTTTTAATATCAAACTGGCGAAATGCGGCGGTATTTTTGGCGGCTTGCAAATCGCGGATATAGCCCAAAGTAACGGCATCGAACTGATGTGGGGCTGCATGGACGAGAGTACGGTAAGCATCACCGCTGCCCTGCACGCGGCGCTGGCGAGTTCGGCTACCCGCTACCTCGATCTGGACGGAAGTTTTGATATTGCCATTGATCTGGCCAAAGGCGGTTTTATCCTGAAAGATGGCTGGCTTTATCCGAATGACAATCCGGGGCTTGGCGTCGAATTGATCGAACGTCCTTTTTGATTGGAAGTGAAATAGTGGCAAAGAGTTATTTCTTTTTTATCAAAAAACACCCATTTGCCATGACAAAACAAAAAGCAATTGTACTGACCAACGGCTTGTTGGAAATAAATCTTGCCAAAACCGCCCACGGCTTGCTTCGTGGCTCCGAACGTTTTGAAATTCTCGCGGTGATTGATTACAAACACGCCGGGAAAGATGCCGGAGAAGTGATGGATGGCCGCCGGAAAAATGTACCTGTTTTTGCTTCAGTTGCCGATTATTTTGAGCAAGGCGGCGAACAACCCGTTTGGTGTGTGGTGGGCGTAGCGCTTCCCGGGGGGAAATTACCGAACGATTTCAGGGACGAATTAAAAATCGCTATAAAGCATAATTGTTCGATTGCCTGTGGTTTACACACGTTTCTTAGTGACGATCTTGAATTTTCAGAATTGGCAAAAGAATTCGGGGTTGTGTTATTTGACGTTAGAAAACCCAAGCCCCGTACCGAGCTCAAATTCTGGAGCGGCGAAATCTATTCGGTTAAAAAGCCCATCATTGCTGTGCTGGGCACCGATTGCGCCATTGGCAAACGCACTACCTGTCGGTTTATCATGGAAATGTGCAAACAACATGATATCTACGCTGAGATGATCTACACCGGGCAAACCGGATGGATGCAAGGCTACAAACACGGCTTTATTTTTGATTCTACGGTGAATGATTTTATCGGCGGTGAGCTTGAGCGTGCGGTAGTCGAGTGCGCTCGCGAATCCAATCCCGACCTCATCCTGCTCGAAGGTCAATCGGCGCTACGCAATCCCAGCGGTCCCTGCGGCGCGGAGTTCCTGCTTTCTGCCAATGCCAAAGGCGTCATTTTACATCATGCCCCGGGGCGCGAATTTTACGAAGGTACCGAGGAAATCGGCTGTAAAATTCATCCCATTGAGAGCGAGATCGAACTCATCAAATTGTACGGTTCACAAGTCTTGGCAGTCACGCTCAACAACGAGCACATGACTACCGAGCAGCTCAAAAACTATCGGGATCAGTTGCAACAAAAAATCGGCATTCCCGTAGCCCTGCCGCTGGAGGAAGGTGTGGAGCCGCTGCTGCCGGTGATCCGGGATTTTATGGGGAAATTTTAACCAGGAAACTTCAAATCCAGAAAAAACGTTAATTTTGAGTTGAGCGCATTTTCAATTCAAGTAAAAGCTATGTCTAAACCTAATTTTTTCAAGTATATAGACATCCAGAATTTCAAATCTATCAAATCCATGCACCTGGATTGCGGCAGGATCAATTTATTTATTGGTAAGCCGAATGTAGGGAAGTCTAATATTTTGGAGGCGTTGTCTTTGTTTTGTGCGCCTTTAGCTGAAAATAAACTTCCTTTTTTGTCAAGTTTTCTTCGTTTTACTACAATAAGCAGCTTGTTTCACGATCAAAATATTAAAAATATAATTAAAACTGAAACTAACATCGGAAATTGTTATTTATGGATTGATCCTAGATTGGGTGATTATAAATTTAGAATAAACCAGGATAAAATTTCTGATAACGAGTTGCGTGAACCTTCAGATCAGCCTATTAGAAATAAAAATATATCAAAAGAAACTCTTATTCGTCCTTATTTCATGAAAATTAATGAAACAGGAGGTTATCAAAATCCTAATAATAATTTTGTTGCAACGCCAGTAAAAAAATATATTTTCAGTGTTTTCGATGAAAAAAATAGATTTCATTTTCCATTTCCTTTCTTAAAACCACCGTTTGGTGAAAATTTGCTTAGGATTATCGAAACCAATCCTGAGCTAAGGAAAGAAATATCCTCACTTTTCAACGAGTATGGATTAAAAGTTCTAATTGATAATAAAGAAAATGACATTATCATTTTTAAAGAGATAGACGGAATCGCTTACAAGGTACCTTATAAACTTACAGCCGATACTTTTCAAAGACTCATTTTTCATTATGCAGCGATTGAATCTAATCAAGATTCTATTCTTATTTTTGAGGAACCGGAACAACATTCTTTTCCACCCTACATTCGTGACTTAACTCAAGCAATTTTAGACGCAGAAACTAACCAATTCTTTATTTCTACCCACAGCCCTTATTTATTCAACACGATTGTGGAAAACTGCCCGCCGAATGAATTGGCGGTATTCATTACTTATATGGAGGATTATGAAACCAAGGTCAAAAAATTGACGCAGGACGAGTTGGCAGAGCTTTCCAATTACGGGGTTGATGTGTTTTTCAATCTAAACTGGTTTGTGCATGGAGAGATGGATTCAACTGCTTCCTGAGTGCTACGCTGATACTTTATTGATTGACATCCTTGGATATAAAAATCCGAATCACCAGCCGAGCATCAGTGAAGTTGCAAATGCCATGTCACATAGAGGTTATAAAAATCAACTTGCCATCGGGGTGATTGATAAAGATAAAAATATGCCGGCGTATTTCGCTGATTTTGAGGTGTTAAAGCGCACTGAAAGCCTGGAACTAAAAAAACATCCGCAAAAAAAGCATTATACTATCATTCTTTGCCCTGCTTTCGAAGTTTTTATTCAAACTGCAGCCGAAGAGGTGAAGATTGATCTAGCTAAATTTGGTTTCGGGAATTTGAAATATTTCAAAAGTGTCTGCAAAAGTATTCACGCCGCCAAGAACCAGAATTTGAAACAATTACTCAATACGATCAACCAAAAACAAGCGCCTTCTACCGAGCAAATCAAAAACTGGATTAACGAAATTATCGAAAATAAATAGCTTTGAAATCCTACTCTCTGCACGAAGTCAATGAATTTATCCGGCGTATCCTGGCGCTCAATTTGCCCGATGCCTTGTGGATTCGTTGTGAGATTGCGCAAGTGAGCGAGGCGCGGGGGCATCATTTCCTGGAGTTGGTACAAAAAGCGGAGGAGAGCGATGAGATTATTGCCCAGGCTTCGGCGGTGATCTGGCAGGGCAATTACCGAAAGTTAAGAGCCAAAATTGGATTGATTATCAATGATTTATTGCAAGATGGCATCGAAGTTCAATTCAAGGCAAAAATAGATTTTAATGAGCGTTATGGTCTGAAGCTTATCGTCGAAGACATTGACCCGACCTACACGCTTGGCAAACTCGAAATGCGCCGCCAGCAAACGATCGAAGCCTTACAGCAAGCCGATCTAATGGGGCGGAATGCACTGGTGTCTTTATCGCCGGTACTTCAGCAAATTGCAGTAGTGAGTTCGGAGCGGGCTGCCGGTTATCAGGATTTTACAGAACACTTAAAAAATAATCCTTATAACTATCGATTTCATTATCAGATTTTTAAAACAGCCATGCAAGGCGACCAGGTGCAAGCGGAGATGCTGAAGCAATTGAAATTGATCGAACACCAAAAAGAGCGCTTTGATTGCGTAGTCATCATCCGGGGTGGGGGAGCGCGCCTGGATTTGGCAGCTTTCGACAGTTTGGAGCTTTGCCGGGCAGTGGCGCAGTTTCCATTGCCGGTTTTTACAGGGATAGGGCACGATGTGGACGAAACGGTGCTGGACATGGTGGCGTATTCAGCCTTGAAAACACCGACCGCCGTCGCGGATTTTATTATGAATCGAAACCTGCTGTTTGAAAGCGCACTGGTCAATTACGGGCAGCGCCTGCGGGTATTTGGTTTACAAAGGCTTAAAAATCAGGCAATTTTGTTACAAAATTTACAACAAAAACTTCAACTGCAATCCAGCCGGAAGCTCGGTGAAGCCAACCGGATGCTGGATTTTATTAAAAATCAAATCCCAGATTTAATTAAGTATAAGTTGCAAGATCAGCGGCATCAACTGGACAAGCTGGAAAAAGTGGTGCAATTAATGAGCGTGGAAGCTACATTAAAACGGGGATTCACCATTACTCAGAAAGACGGCAAAATCCTGTGTTCCGCGGAAGACGTTAAGTCTGGTGATTCCTTGACGACTCGCTTTATGGATGGCGAGATTCAATCAAAAGCAGATTGATAATATGGAAAATATATCTTACGAAAAAGCTTTATCTGAATTACAAACGATTGTAAATGCCCTCGAAAACGGCGAGATCAGCATCGATGAATTATCCCAGCAAATTGAGCGGGCGGCGATGCTAATTCGCTTTTGTCAGGAGAAACTGCGCGGTACGGAAGAGCGGATCAATGGACTTTTTGATGAACATTAAAGCAACAACCAGATCAGGATCAAGCTTCGTACCGTCCAGGCGACCGTGCGTATCCAGTTGGTTTTCACCAGTTTTTGGTGCCAGGCAGGTTTGAATTCATTAATAAGTTTCATGTGCGTGGGAGATTGCAACAGAAAAGTGGACAGCCAGATTACGCCTAGCAGTGCCACATTTATCCAGTGTCCGGGATTGTAAAAATCCTGCAGCCAAAGCCATATTCCCGTGCCGAGTTCAACGACCATTTGCGGCGCTACCACCCAGGTAGTCAGCCATGTATGTGATTTTTCATACTCTTTGAAACGTTCCGGTCCGACCTTGCCCATCAGCGGATAGTGGACAATTTGAACAAACCAGATCACCCCCGTCATGTAAAAACTCAAAAAAACGTGGATAGCCAAAATCCATTGCATAGTGTTGTTTCTATGCTATAAAGATAACAAAAACTGCATCGTATCCACCCCATCGGCATAATCCCACAACTCCGGTTCTTGCGCCTTACCAAATGGTAGCGTTTTGGTTGTCAGGATGTTATCTTTGGCGACGACACATTGAATTTCTGCTTCCCGGGCTTGAATTTCTTTTTCAACAGATTCGAGGTTGTCATAAAATTCATAATGTAAACCCGCAATTCGAGATTGCAAGGAGCTTTCTTCGGTCAGAATAATGCAGCTGTTTGCCAGGTGGGGTATTCTATTTAAAATATAAAGTGAATAATTATAGTCGAAATTATTTTTGTATTTGTCGTTCAATACAATTTTCCGAAATTCGTGCAAGACTTCCATAAGTGATTGAAAATCATACCCTTGCGGGATGTAAATTTTCGATACATTCCGGCACCCCAAGCCATAATACTGAAATATATCGGTACCAAGCGCCTCTAATTCCTTCTGCGTTTCATCACCGGTGAGCACTGCAATGGCATTGCGGTTTTTTCGTATAATATTCGGCACTTTTCCAAAATAAGCTTCAAAATAACGAGCCGAGTTATTACTGCCTGTTGCAATAACTGCATCATAATTTTTTAAAAATTGCACGATTTCAAAGTAGTATTTAGTGCGTGCATCAAGTTTTTCCAAAAGTTGCAATAAATAAGGCAATAAATATTGATCCTTGTCGGAAAGCTTGATTTTGGCGCGGTGCCCCGCCGCGAATACGCATAACACATCATGAAACCCGACCAGCGGGATATTGCCGGCGAGCACCAGCCCGATCCGTTGCGGTTGAATATTGTCGTCAATATGGTAAGTATCCAGCCATTGTTTCAGCTTTTGCGCATCCAGAAATTTTTCAGCAATGGCATTGATCGCAAGTTCCTGATTTTCAATGGTAAACCATTTGTTGTGGAAATGCGCCCGGTGCATGATTGCCCGGAGATACTCATCTTCACCGCGAAGGTGTTCACCAAGTTTTATCAAAACAGCTATCCGCTCGGACAGTTTCATCTGTTGGTCTTTTGCCATTCTTTTACATTCTTGTCTAAAGCTGCCTTACGTCCTTCGATGTAATTTCGCCATTCTTTGAGCGCATTTTCAAAATCAGCCGGCAAATCGGCTTCAAAATACATTTCTTTACCCGTTACAGGGTGTACGAATCCCAGTGACTTGGCATGCAGCGCATGTCGGGGCATGATGGTAAAACAACTTTCGACAAATTCTTTATATTTTGAAAATATAGTGCCTTTTACAATCCGGTCGCCGCCATAGCGCTCATCGTTGAACAGCGGGTGCCCGATGTGCTGCATATGTACCCGGATCTGGTGCGTGCGGCCGGTTTCCAGGTTACATTGTACCAGACTCACATAATACATTCGTTCCAGGACTTTATAATGTGTCACAGCCCACTTGCCGGCATCTCCCTCCGGAAAAACGGTAAATTGTTGCCGGAACCGCGGGTGCCTGCCCACATTACCCCGGATGGTACCTTCATTTTCTTCCGGCTCACCCCATACCAGTGCGTAGTATGTCCTTTCAATGGTATGATGAAAAAACTGCTTGGCAAGGTGATTCATCGCATAGTCACTTTTAGCAACGACCAGCAACCCGGAGGTGTTTTTATCAATCCGATGTACCAAGCCCAGGCGATCCTGGAAATTACCATCCATGACAGGGAGGTTATTCTTCCCAAAATAATAAGCGAGTGCATTGACGAGCGTCCCCCGATGATGCCCGACACCAGGATGTACCACCAAACCGGCTGGTTTGTGAAGCACCAGCAAGTCATCATCTTCATAGCGAATATCGAGTGGAAGTCGTTGCGGAATAACACCGGTGCCTTCTCCCGGTGGCCGCGGAATAACTACGGAAATGGTTTGCCCCGGTTTGACTTTAAAATTGGGCTTAACCTCTTTATTGTCAACCAGAATAGAACCGGATTTGATGGCATTCTGGATACGATTACGAGTCGCATGCTCGATCCGATCCATCAGAAATTTATCTATACGAATAGGGGATTGCTTCGGATCTACGCGAATATCTTGTTGGTCGTAGAACTCGTCGGAGTAGGGGTCATCATTTAGTCTTTTATCTTCCTGCATGTTCGAAGTCTTTTTCACCGGCTTCGCGCTACCGGAAGGGCTTAAGTTGAATTAACAAAAATAACGGAAGTTTCCTACTTCGCAATGAACTTTTTTTGTTTTTTTGGTTCCTTGTTTATTTATCATCGTTCAAAATATTAGAAACAATGCAGAATAAAATTGGTTTCGGTTCTTTGTGTGTCCACGAATTACCGAGCAAAAAAACAACCGAGCCGCACGTGCTGCCGATCTATGCCACTTCTTCGTTCGCCTTTGAATCAATCGATCAGGGGATTAATATTTTTACCGGGAAAGAACAGGGGCACGTTTATAGTCGCTACGGAAACCCTACTATTGAAGCCGTTGCCGATAAAATAGCCATGCTGGAAGCACACGGTTTGAACCTTGAAGCAAAAGCGATCCTATTCAGCTCCGGAATGGCTGCTATTTCTACGCTGGCATTCGCGCTACTGAAAACGGGTGATAAAATCCTGACACAGGGCAACTTGTACGGGGGCACTACGGAGTTGTTTACAAAAGTCTTCCAACCGATGGGTATTGAAACGATTCTCACCGATCTGAAGGATTTAAACAAGGTGGAAGACATTATTAAAAATGACGTTTCGGTGCGAATGCTTTATTTTGAAACGCCTGCCAATCCCACTATGGCCTGCGTGGATATGGAGTCATTGGCTGAAATTGCAAAACGATACCATCGTATCAGTGTAGTGGATAATACTTTTTGCACGCCGTATTTACAGCAACCTTTTCAATTCGGGGTGGATTACATTGTACATTCCACCACTAAATTTCTGAATGGCCATGGCAATTCTATTGCCGGTGCTTTAGTTGGACATGATATGGAATTGATGACCGGAAGAATTTGGCAAACGATGAAACTGGCCGGTACCAATTGCAATCCCTGGGATGCCTGGTTGGTGCATAATGGTATGAAAACCCTCGAATTGCGGATGGATCGCCATAGCCAAAACGCTTTAGCAGTAGCAGAATTTCTGGAAAAACATCCCAAAGTATCGCGGGTCAATTATAACGGGCTTCCCTCGCATCCTGACCATACATTAGCGAAGAAACAAATGCGCGATTTTGGCGGTATGCTGAGCTTTGAGTTACGGGATGGTTTGCAGGCAGGGATTGACTTTATGAATAAAATTCAGTTTTGTACGCTGGCGCCTACGCTAGGCGATGCGGATACCTTGATTCTGCATCCGGCTTCGATGTCGCATATCAATATTCCCAAGGAAATTCGCTTGCAAAACGGTATTACGGATGGGCTGGTCAGGCTATCGGTGGGTATTGAGAATGCTCGGGACATCATTGCTGATCTGGAGCAGGCACTTGCTTGAAAAAATGCATAAAAAAAGGTCGCGCCATTTTCGACGCGACCTGTACGAATAATTATAATCCCATGAACATATCCAAAATTGTTGGCGAAGTCATTTACTGTTACTCTTGAAATTCCATTTCTCTGCTGACTTCGGCTTTATATTTTATCTGGAATTACAAAAAAGAAAGTCGCCCTGAATAAAAATTGGCAGGACGACTTTCTACCAATAAATTTATAATCCCATGAACATATCCTCAAGTTGATCTATCCAGCTCTATTTGCCGGAACATTGCTCACTTCCACCTTTCTCTCACATTCACGATACAAATATTCAACTTTTTGCACAGAGATACAAGGACAAAAAAACATTTTTGTGAAAAAATAAATAAATAATATTTTGTTTAAACCTTTTGATTTAGGGAAGAGGATGACTTTTTTGTGAGAAAAATCAATAAAAAGAGGTTGAAAATAAGTAAAAAAAAAGCCGCACATTAGATGTGCGACTCACTAGCAATGATTATAATTCCACGAATATGAATAAATCAATGAATGTCAGTGTTCTGAACGAATTAAGCTTCTACAATATTATGAAAATCGGGGTACAGAACAAAATTTTTTCAATCTGTATTTTTATTCGGTACCCCTTTTCTTTTATCTGAGTACTTGAAATTTCTTGTTAACCACTCCTTTGGGCGTTACTACACTCAAGACATAGATGCCATTTTGCAAACGGCTCACATCGAATTGAGTTCTTCTTGCCAACGTTTTACCAGAGTTATACACCACCTGACCAGTCATATTGTAAACGATCACCTGCTCAAATTCCTGTCCACCGTTCAAGTGTACGTTCAATAAACTTTGCGCCGGGTTCGGATAAACTTTTACCAAATCTTCTGTCAGCGGGGTATTTTCGATTTCTTCTTCGCTCTTTGCAATGATGTGAAGCTGGAACGGCTGAATGTTCATACCGAAGGTCTGCCCGCCACTGTTGGATGCAATGGAAGTGCCACCTCCAACGGTAATAGTCAGCGGATCATCTCCAAGCCTAATACCATTTATATCTTCTACGACAACAAATCTAACCTTGCCAATCATGCCAAAGCCGCTGGCTGCCAATCCACTTGTACGGGTGAATCCGGTTTCAACCGAACCTCTCAAGTCATTTTGAGACATCTGCAGGATCGGTGAATTATAACCTAACCAGCTTGATGGCGAATATTCAATTTCTACACTTTCTTTCTTGAAAATCAGCGGTTCATAGTTAAACGGGAAAGTAAATCCGTACAAATCAACCACCGGGGCTTGCTCACTGCCCAGGATCATATCCAGTTCTACTAGGTCTCCTGGATTGAAGAACACATCACCCTCCAACCGGATTTCGTATTTATAAAATGGGATTTTCTTGGAAGTCAGGTCGTGTGTATAGCCATAAAAGCTGCTAATCGCTGTGGTATCAAAAGCAGTAACGATGCTATCACCATCGGTATCCACATGCTTGAAATTCAAATCTCCTTCTTCGGCATTCCAGTCATTACCGTATTGGCCATACCATACAGAAAGATCAGCATCTGAACGAGGAGAACCAACGGCCCCCATGCCAACACCGATCGGCAAAAGGTCTTCCATGTTGACAACCCCGTCGCGATTGGTATCACCGGGCCAAATACAGTCATCTACACAAGAAGGGTTATTATTTGGGCGACTTAAATCCAGAATTTCGATTTCTACTTTGATGGATTTTTCATAAGCACACTCGCCCGCATCATTTAACACACAATAAGTAATTTCAAACTCATCTACGCCGGAGTTTACATTGTTATTGGGAGAATAAATGATTAGATTTTTACCGGTAATGGTTTGACCATAAATAATGGTATCTCTTTCTCCTTCAAGAATGATTGCTTTACCCAGCGCGCCTTGCGCCTTTATTTTATACATGAAATTGGAGATCGGCACATTATTACCAATCACCAGCGGCGTGCGTTTGGGCGTGTACATAAAGAACTTGGTCAGAGACGGCTCGAAATTGCTTACATATACATAAACAGTTGCTATTTCTTCTTCGGCACCGCAACCCGGAGCGTTGATTGAGTAGGTAAACCAGTCCACACCTTCAAAGCCCGGAGCTGGCTTGTAGATCACAATACCGTCATATACTTCGAGCATACCGGACTGGGGCTGAGCTTGAATATTAAAACAGCCCGAATCGTAGCCGTACAGATCGTTTTCCAGTACGTTTATTTCAATAGCGCTTTCGGGTGAAGTATAAGCCTCATCGTCGAAAGCCATCATATTAGCTTCAACATCAAGGACTATTACCTCAACTGTCTTGGTTACATTGCCATTGCGGAACTGGATATAGTCTTTGCCTGAAAACTCCTGATTGGGCACGTATTGCGGCGCATCTCCAGTCGCAACGTAGGTACCGTTTGTAGGTTGATTAATCACCTGAAAGGTATTCGGAATTAAAATCGTTTGCGGGTTATTCTTTTTGGTAAAAATCTGAAGCGTATCGCTTACATTGGCATTATCTCCCAGAACCTGGATGGTCACGGTACCATTATCACAAAGTCCTGCACCATTGCAAACTACATAGTTGATATAAGCGATTCCTTCAAAGCCAGGGTTCGGCGTAAACTCGATCGTATTCGATCCGGGCTGAAAAGTTGCGTTACCATTATTGGCAAGCGGAATCACTTTTAATTGCTTGACTCCATTAGTACTTACATCATTGCCTAGTACATCAACCGAAATCGTAGCATTTTCAGCACCAAAGGCATAATCGTGGTTGGCAATTATTTGGGCGGCACGTACTTCGATTTTGTAATCCCTGATGTAAGCGCTGAGTGATGTAGGAGAGTAAGCTATTTTGAAATGGTCACTTCCAATAAAGCCGTTGTTTGGTGTGTAGGTTAATTCATATTTAGTTGAAGATATTTTGTTCCAGACGGCATTACCGTTGGAGGGAGTTGGCGTACCCCACTGAGGTGCAAACACCGAGGTAAAGGTGTCTCTAACTGGCTGTCCTTGATCCGTTTGCAGGCTCACTGTGACTACCTGCCCCCATAGCGAGAGCGAAGATGCCAGTAGTACGAATAATAAAAATTGCTTTCGTAAAAATACATTCATGGTTCGTGGATTTTGTCATTGCTATTCTAAATAATGTTCGTGGCTTTTCTATTCTATTTCATCGAAAAACGTTTCTCATAGTTTCTAAATTGTGAAAAAAAACCTATCCTAGATACCTTGATTTAAAAGCAATCGTTTAAAGCTTGTGCAACTTTTAAATCACCCATTTTTCACAATTTGTGAATTTATTCTTATTCGTGTCGTAACTTTATTTGCGAAAAAAAGATTCGCACCGCTAAGATAAGAAAATTCTTTGGATATGCGCAATAGCAAATTGTATTCAATTTTAGAACAATTCGACAAATACGAGCAAAACCGATGCCGAAAGTTTTTGCAATCGCCATACTTCAATCGGGATGAGACCATTATCAAAATTTTTGATTTATTAACAGCCGATCAGAATAATGGAAAAGAGTGTCCGCTCGAAAAGGAAGATATTTGGCAAAAGCTGGATTTAGACGTTCCTTACGACGACGTACGTTTTAGGAAATACATTTCCGACCTGACCAAACTGATTGAAGCATTTCTTTGTCAACAGATTTATGACCGGGATCACCTGCAACAGGCAAGCCATTTGATACAAGCGGTCACCGAGAAGAAAATCGAAAAACTTTACAACAGTAGTGTTAGAACAGCTCGCAGGTTTAGCCAGGACTACGCGCACAAATCTTCCGCATTTTACTACTACAATTATTCGATTGAAAATAATTACTATCGTTTAGCGGATTTTGAAACCAAGAGAGATGAAAAATCCAATTTTGAAAGCATTTCCAATAATCTTGACTATTTCTATATTTCGGAGAAACTAAGAATCTTATGCAGCATCCTCAGTCGGCACAATGTTGTAGCGCATCAGTATAATATCCTTATACAGAATGAAATCATCGAATTTGTTGCAAATAACACGCACCATTTTGAAGATATTCCTGCTGTTAGTATCTATTTCCAGATTTATCAAACCATTACAGATCCAGAGGATGAATCGCACTACTTCCTGTTAAAACAACTGTTGGATCAATACGCACTCCTTTTCCCGATTGAAGAGGCTACGGAGATGTACACTTATGCCCAGAATTATTGTGTCCGAAAAATTAATCAGAGCAATCAGAAGTTCGTGAATGAATTGTTTTTGTTGTACAAAGTGTTGTTGGAGAAGAAGATCATTATTGCTGATGGCTTTTTGTCTCCCTGGTATTTCAGAAATATTACTACGGTTGCGCTCAGGATTGGAGAATACGATTGGACGGAGCAGTTCATTAATGAATACCAGCATAACTTACCCGAATCATTCAGAGATAACGCCGTAAAATATAATCTCGCTCAAGTCTATTTCTATCAGAAAAAATATGACGAGGTTATTCAGCTACTGCAAGAGGTGGTTTTTGAAGATTTTTCCTACAACCTCAACTCAAAAGTAATGTTATTGCTGACTTATTATGAAACAGATGAAATTGAACCATTATACTCTCTTTTTGAAAGCTTCCGAACTTATCTGAATCGTCATAAGGATATCCCTCTTTCCAGGAGGCAGAGTTTTGCAGAGCTTATAAAATATACCAAAAAACTCACCAAGCTTGTGCCTGGGGATAAAAAATCCGTCCAAAAAATAAAATCCGAAGTGGAAACCGCCAAAAACGTCGCCAGTCATGGCTGGCTTATGGAAAAAATCGCTGAACTGGAGTAATCACTTCAATTGTATTTCCATCCAAACTGGCTGGTGGTCAGAAATGGCGAAATTTTGGTTGATGCCTTTGACCGTGAGTACTTGCACATTGGGCGAAATCAGGAAAAAATCGATCAGGGTGACGAAGGTTTCTCCCGATTGGTAGGGATCGGCTACTTTGCGGTTGGTGGCCACAGTGGGATCATACACCCACTGCCAGTCGGCGGGTAGAAACTCCGGATCAATGTTGTATTGATGATACCCTCCAGCTTGCCCCGGCATAAAGCTGTCAAACTCAAAGTAAGGCGGGCACTCGTTCCAATCGCCACCGGCGATCACATAATTTCCCTGTTCGTATTCTTTTGTAACCAAATCTTTTATGAATGCCATTTCCTGGCGTTTGAGACTGCCGTCTTTGTCGTGCGCGGAGTTGTGAATATTTAAAACAACCAAATCTTGGCCATTATTGACCTTAAAACGGTGCAAAGCAGCACAACGATCGAGCTGGAAAATCCGGGTTGGCCAAGCAAAGCTTCCCGGCAATTGATACCGAACGGCTTCCATTGGCTGGTATTTGCTAAATGTGCCCAGTCCACTTAGCGTTTTTCCGTAAGCTCGCCAGGGCTCCAGCAAAGGCAAGGGAACCCGCGGAGAGTTGTAGTTCACGGCAAAAGTGGCTGCGTAATCCGGTAGATTGGACTGGATTTTCTCAAATTGATTGACAAAATAGCTGCGTTTAGAATCGACATCTACTTCCTGGAACAGGAAAAAGTCGGATTGGATGGTATTTACAAATTCGGCAGAGCCGTCGATGTATTGTTTGCTCAAATCCTGCGGGGGGCGCACCATGTTTCCACCGGCAAATAAAAATCCACCATCATCGTAAAAGAAATCTGCCTCTGCGCCCAGACCTCCGTAGCCCACGTTCCAGATGGTGAAAGTCAGCACACTATCTTCGACCACTGTTGAATCGGAGGGGTGTTTGATTTCCAAAGGTATGACAGCTTCGGGCTGGAAATCGGTGATCGTGCCATGAATCAGGACGATGGCAACATATACAAGCATAATTGCAACTAATCCCAGCAGAATTCTTTTCACAGTATTCATTCGTGATGATGTTTTTGTGTCAGGGTGTGATCGTGTTTTGATTTCTGATGAAGTATCTAAAATCCCAGCACGTCTTGCATCGTAAACGAGCCTTGCTTCCCGACAATCCACTCCGCAGCGGTCAGTGCGCCTAACGCAAAACCCTCGCGCGAATGCGCCTCGTGACTAATCGTGATGGTGTCAATCTCTGAGCTATAGGTCACGGTATGCGTGCCCGGCGCAGGATCTATACGTTTGGAGATAATGGGCAATTCGGATATATCTTCTGTGGCTTTGTTTACCCACTTGTTTTTCCTGGAAATTTCCGAAAGTATGCCCTGAGCCAGCGTGATCGCTGTACCACTCGGTGCATCAAGTTTTTGTGTATGGTGAATTTCTTCCATTTGAACATTGTATTGTTCCTGAGTCTCCATCATTTTTGCCAAGTAACGGTTCAACGCAAAAAATATATTCACACCGATGCTAAAATTGGTCGCGTGCAGCATTGCGCCGCCTTTGTGTTGGCAGATTTCCCGGGCTTTGGGCAGATGTTCCAGCCAGCCCGTTGTCCCAGAAATCACGGGAACACCGGTGTTCAGGCAGGTTGTTACATTTGCAAACGCACTTTCCGGCTGTGTGAATTCGATCGCTACATCGGCTTTTTGAAGATTTTCAGCAGTTAGCTCGTCCTGGTTATCTTTATCAATTTTTAAAACAATCTGATGACCTTTCTCAAGCGCCAGCCGCTCAATGGTCTTACCCATTTTCCCGTATCCAATTAACGCGATTTTCATTTTTTCCGATTTCAATGTGACTTTTTAAAATAATGCCGTCAAAAAAACAGCTCTCTACGTTATTAATAATAAGTGTAAATTCAGAGAAAGCCCTTCCGGCTAAGCCGGGAGGGTTGTTTTTTCCCTGCCAGTCCGCCAAAAGTATTAAGAAATCTGGAAACGAACACGAAAATCTGCGTATGATGCCGCCCCAATCATATCTACCAGCCTGTTTTGGCTTTAATAACTGAAAACGAGGTAGCTCCGAGGGTAAACTTCATGTTTTTATTGTTGATATTTAGTTGTTGCTCAATCGGGTAAATGTTTTTCGGTTGGTCAATGGTATTGTAAACCAATAAGTCTGGCGCGGTAAGCGTCATGATGGTGACCGAATTTCCTGAGATGTTTTTGCCTTCCAGGTTTATAATAATTTCAGCTGATTGAGTCGCTGCATTTACTGCCTTTATAATAATTTCATTACTGTTTTGATCTATTACAGCACTTGCGTAAATGCTGTCTTGCCCAGTCAATGGCTTGTTTTCACTGGTAATAGGGATTACGTGCGTTCCGCGATTGGTTGAAAATAATTTCTGAATATAATAATTCGGGGTTCCCATTACATGCAAATTATCAAACCAGATCAGATCGGGGCGCCATTGCCAGGCGTCCACATGCGCGAGCAGGGGGGCATAAGATGCGAGATGCACGAGGTCGGCATTGCGCTCAAGCCCAGTCATAAACGCGGCTTCCGCCAGGGCACTCAGCCAGGTGTTGCGGGAAGTAGGGTTTTGATTATCAGGACCATGCGCCGCGTATTCCCCGGCAAAAACAATTGGGCCATTTCTATCATAATGATCATATCTTGTAGCATTATCCAAAAACCATTTAGGCGGCGCATAATAATGTTCGTCAATCATTTCAATTTTCATGTTGGAAAATTCTGACCAAAGGTATTCAAACCACTCCCCGCGATTGTACGGGCCCGAGCCTGCCACCAGCATGATTTCCGGGTGTTTTTCGTGCAATACTTTTGCAAATGCCTGAAAACGCTCGACATATTGCTCGCCCCACTGCTCGTTACCCACACCCAGGTACTTCATGTTAAACGGCTCGGGATGCCCCATGTCAGCACGGAGCTTGCCCCAGGCAGTTTCGGTGGAGCCATTGGCAAATTCGATCAAATCCAGCGCATCCTGAATGTAAGGTTCCAACTCATCGAGCGGCACGAGTTCCTTGGTATTAAACTGGCAGGCCATGCCACAATTCAATATTGGCAAGGGTTCTGCGCCCATATCTTCCGCCAGTTGAAAATATTCAAAAAAGCCCAGACCGAAAGTTTGAAAATAATCCGGCGCCGGCCGGTAGCTGAATTCGGTGTTCCAGCGGTTGACGATCTGCGTTCTTTCCTCGATCGGGCCCACCGTTTTTTTCCACTGATAACGCATGTCCAGTTCTCGTCCTTCTACCACGCAACCACCCGGAAAACGTATAAATCCTGGTTTCAGGTCGGCGATCATCTGTACGATGTCCTGGCGCATGCCATACGGACGATTTTTCCAGGTATCATGTGGAAATAATGATATCATATCCAGATCAATAACGCCCTCTCCCTCAATGAGCACAAGGAGTTTAGCCTTGGCATCGGTCGCGCTGGAAGTAAATGATACTTCATGTTTTTGCCAATTTTTATTAAAGTTATTTACATAAGCCTTTCCGATTTCACGTCCCAGTGAATCCACGAGTTCGACCTTCATTTTTACATTGCCGCCGCTTTCCAGACGAGCCAATACCGAAAAGCGATACTGATGATCTTTTTTGACACCCATCCCCCGAAAGCCTTCATTGGCAAAGCCGTAGGCGCCATCATTTGCCTTCGCTGCAATACGTAAAAAGCTTGGATTCGCGGTATGTAATTCTCCCCGATGGATCACCGACCAGTCGCCGGAGGCCTTGCCACGCTTTACTAATTCCCAGCCCATCAGTGGTTTATAAAATTCAAACGAACGATTCTTGACCAATTCCGCATACACGCCACCATCGGCTGCAAAATTGATATCTTCAAAAAATACACCCCACATAGTGGGTTGAATCGGCGCGCCGATTTTATTGACCTCAACGGTTAAGATTTTAGAAGTTTGCGCAGTTGCAATGTTATTTAGTAATGTACATAACAATATCAATAGAAGGAAGGTGAATTTCTTCATCGCAATGAATTTTTATAATGATTAAATGGAGTCAGCTAAATAACTACGGTTTCAATTCATAAAATCGCCAGTTCGTCTTGAAGTCCTTCGGCGGCGCTTTTTTCGTGAGCAATGCCCTGACCATTTCCACCGGCATGCGGTTTTCCTGCAAAATCTGATCGTGGAATTCGCGATAAGTCATTTTACCGCTGTCCACCAGTTCTTTTTTCAAGGCTTCAAATTGTAATCCGCCGATCATGTAAGCTAGCTGGTACAAAGGTCCGTAGCCTCCGGTAAAGGAGCGCCGTACCTCACCCTCGGCATTGGCGCGCTCGTGCCCGACCCGTTCTACCAGAAAATCAATGCATTGCTGGGGCGTCCACTCGCCTTGATGATATTTGAGTGAAAAAATGATTCGTGCGCAGCGGTGCATGCGCCAGAAGAGCATACCGATCTTGTCTTCGGGTGTTTCCGGGAAGCCCAGATCCCAGAGCAATCGCTCCCAATACAGCGCCCAACCTTCGCCCCAGAAAGGCGTGCTAAAATCGCGGTAAGTATTGTAACGGCGACTCATAAATGCCTGCAAACCGTGACCGGGAATCAACTCGTGCTGCACCGTAGCCCTTGAGAAATGCGGATTGTTGCCGCGCATGCTCATCAATTTCTCTTCGTGGGTCATTTCGCTGGTCGGGTAGGAAATAATGATACGCTCGCCACCGAGAAAAAAGGGCGATACCCGCTGCCGTTCTGCCGACATCATCGACATACGCCAGGTTTCCTCCGCCAGGGGCGGGATGGTAATTAAATCTCGTTTTTTGATAAAATCGACCGATTCATTATATAATCGATTAATAACATCGGGCTGCTCGCCGGGCGCCACGTATGTTTCCTTCACCGCTTCCAATGCTTTGTGCCAATCGTCGCTGTAACCCATTGCCCGTGAGGCTTTTAGCATCTCGCGGTCGCACCAGGCAAATTCTTGCTCTGCAATCTGTATCAACTCATCCGGGGTGTAGGGAATCATTTCGTATTGCAATTGCTTGCGAATCTCGGCATCGCCGATCGGAACGCCTACAATGCCCGATTTATCTCGCTTCTGGTTACTTTGCACCTCTTGTTTTTCAGCCAGCAGCTTGGCGTAAGCATCAAGGGATTTGACCAAATCTTCGGAAGGTTTCTTCGTCCACCAGGAATAGGCGGGATCATAATCATTATAAAAATCGTGCATTTCCTGCAGCGCCTCTTTCAAATCCTTGAAATAAGCCAGCGTCGGGCGAACCAGCTCGGCATTGATATTCGGACCTTCCTTTATTTGCTGGTGAATGGTTGCGATTTGCGTCTGAATATCAGTCATTTGTGCGGCAATAGCTTGTGCGTCAGGTTGTTTGCCGCGCCGTTTTTCCACAATAAAGTTGTAAATTTCATCCGCGAATGGATAGAGCGATTCCGCCGCTGTCATATCCGCCCGGAGCTGTTCTTGCAGACGCTTATCTTCGTTCAGGTTTCGCATAAAAAGCTGATAATCAACTTTCTCAGCAAGTGTTAAGCGGTCGTAATTGAACGACTCCAACTGCTTGCGGTAATCAGCGACCAATTGTTGCATGCGTTCGGTGGTCTCAGGAGCGCCCGCTACCGTATAAAATCGCCTTAAAATCTGTTGATCGGCATTATATTGAATGATCAGATCAGGAATGTTGGCTTGACCGTAAGAAATTTCGCTAAACAAGCATGTAATAAGAGTGAAAAATATGATAAATTGTTTCATGTTTTTACAATTTTTATTAAGCTTGTAATAATATAGGCTTCATGCTTAAAAATCCCAGATCGGATCAGCGCCCAGTAAATGTTCTACAAAATAATTCCAGCGTTTTTTAGTAAAATAGTCGCCATATTTACCACTATAGCCATGCCTTTGGCTTGGTATAATAAGTAAATCAAAATCTTTATCTGCTTTGATTAAAGCTTCGCTTAATTTGAAAGTTGCCGATGGGTTCACATTTTCGTCAATCCCGCCATGAACAAGTAATAATTTGCCTTTTAAATTACCTGCATTTGTAATATTAGATTGATTATGATATGCCGTGTCCACTGGCCAACCCATATACATCTCTGGCCACCAGGCTTTTTCCATACGATGATCGTGATCGCCGGAGGAAGCCACCGCCACTTTGTAAAAATCGGGAAATAATAACATGCCCCGCGCCGCATCATATCCGCCCGCCGAGTGCCCGAAAATGCCCACCCGCGTAGTGTCCAGCCAGGAATGCTGCTTCGCCAGCTCTTTGATGGCATATACGTGATCGCTTAGTCCGTAGCCCAGCCGCTTGTAGGAATAATCCCGGAAAGCCTTGGAACGCCCCGCCGAGCCGCGCCCGTCGATATGAATGACAATAAAGCCCAGCTCCGCCAGGGCTTGGTCGGTACCCGCCAATCCATTGGAAAAGCTGCGTGGATAACGGAAGGTAAACGGACCGGTGTAGCTGTAATCAATCACCGGATAGGATTTGGACGGATCAAAATTGGTCGGTTTCCATAATGCGCAGTAAATATCTGACTCACCGTCGTCCGCTATTATGATGTGGGTCTCCGGCGCTCGCCATCCGGTAGCAAATAGCTCAGATGCATCGGCCAGGCTGAGTTCCAGCTTGATTTTCGGATTGGTGGTGCTACGCAAAAGCGTAACGGTCGGCAGTGTTACGGTTGAAAAATTATCCACAAAATATTTACCATCCGGTGAAAAGCTGATGATATGATGTGCGTTCTCTGGTGTGAGCAATTTTACTTCTTTCCCTTCAAAATCAACGCTATATAAATGTTGGAGATAAATATTCCGTTCCGGTTCTTTACCCATTGCAGTGAAATAAACGATTTTATTTACTTCGTCCACGCGTACTATATCATTTACCAGGTATTTACCTTTGGTCAATTGTGTATATTTACCGGTTTGAATATCAAGTAGGTATAAGTGATTCCAACCGCTCATTTCCGAGGAGAAAATAATTTTATTAAGTTTCTCCAGTAATCGATATTGATAAAATGCATCATTCACGCTGGTCTCGCTGGTTTCGGTATAAATGTTTTTTACCTTGCCGTTGAGCGCGTCCACTTGAAAATATTCTAATTTTTTATAACCTCTTTCCCGAACAGAACCAATAAGTTGTTTGCTGTCCGGCATCCAGCGCAACGAAGGGGACACGATGTGCACGCGGGGCGTAATATCCACCGGAATTTCTTTTCTTTGCTCGATATCAAATAATACCGGTTTGTAATACACCATCGCGGAGTCACCCGGCGAGCCACGATAGTAGCCCAGTAATCGCGGGCGATACAAAGAATCTACCGACCAGTCGAGCATGTACATTTTCCGGGCCATGCGGGTATCGCAAATATTGCTCAGGATCATTTTGGAATCGGGCGACCAGCTGGCCCGGAAGCGCTGGGGACGTTCACCATCTTCGCCCTCTATAATGTCGCCCCAGCCGTAATCGCTGGCGTATTCGTAATGCCTTTGCCCGGCGGTGCTCAATTGAATTTCCTCGCCTGTTTCACTAGATCGAATGTAAAGATTATAATGTTTACTAAATGCAATCCATTTACCATCCGGCGATTTTGATTCAAATTCGTTGCGCTCGGGACGGGGTTCCCGCTCTTTTTTAGCGACGGTAAATGTTTTAAGGTTGGCGGTATAACGCTGATCTTTGATCGAAAATTCCAGCGTATCTTTACCTTCAAAATCGACATTTTCTAGCGGTAAATTATTTGCAACCACCTGAAGATCAAATGTTTGGTTGAGTGCCTGCGCCAATCGTTCCTGATCGAAAGCCGGTTTGGCTTCCATTTTAGGAAAATCAATTCGCCTGAAAGCCTTGCTGTCCTTGCCTTCGATTTCGTACCAAAACCCAGTTGAATCAGCAAACCAGCGCGGTGTTACATTAACGTTATAAACTTTATTTCTGAAATTATCCCGCAGAAAGCTTTCCGCGCGCTGATAATCGGCGGTTGTAACTGTGGCATTTTGTGCGAATAATGAAAAATAAAAACAAGTAAATAAAATAAAGAAAATGGGTTTCATAATTACATAGGTTTTAGGTGTTTTTACAAAACCTGATTATCCGGTGAAACTCAACATGACCCAGGCTACAATTCCAAGCACGATCAGGGAGAAAACAATATCCCAGATGTTGTAACTCAAACGGTTTTCGGCTTTTTGTTCAGCGGAGAGTGTTCCAAATGTTAATCCCTGGATCTTTTCTAATGCCGGCGCCGGCGTAGCCAGGCTCACTGCGATGCACACCACCACCGAGAACAGGAAGAACCAGGCTGCAAAAGAAAGGAAGTTCATACTGCCGATGGCGTAAAATAAACCATTGGGATCCAGTGAATTACGACTTAATTCCAGCACGAGTCTGATGGCTGCTACTACCAGACCGGACACGAGCGTTGCCATCGCGCCTTTACTGTTGATGCGTTTGGAGAAAATTCCAAGCAAAAATACTGCGGTGATCGGCGGCGCAATGTAAGATTGCACGCTTTGCAGGTATTCATACAAAACCCCGGAAATATTTGCCATTACTGGAATCCAGGCGATACCGAGAATTACGACGATGGTGGTAGCTATGCGTCCTACGCCCAGCAATTTGGCTTCCGGAGTATCGGGGCGTAATTTTTTATAAATATCCACCGTGAAGAGGGTAGAGCAGGAGTTGAAAACCGAGGCCAATGAACTCATCAGTGCTGCCAGCAAACCGGCCGCCACCAAACCTTTTAATCCGGCGGGCATCAAGCCGCTCATGAGCAAAGAAGTAAACGCCTGATCAGGCGAATCCCAGGCGAGCTCCCCCTTGTTTTTTAAAGCCAGGGCAATGATTCCGGGAACCAGAAACAAAAATACCGGCAACAACTTCAGCAAACCGCCAAAGATCGTACCCCGCCGTCCCTGCGTGATGTTTCGTGCGGCCAGGGCTCGTTGCACGATGTATTGATCGGTGCACCAGTACCAGGTTCCTACGATCGTGCTGGTAATGACCAGACTCAACCATGGGAACTCGGGATCGGACATCGGGCGCCACATGTTGAGGTAGCCTGGTTCCAGGGATTCGCGCATGCCGCTCCAGCCGCCGACTGCGTTTAGTCCAATAATAGTGACAGTAGCTGCGCCGAGTACCAACACAACTGTTTGTAAAGCTTCGGTATAAACCACTGCCCGCATCCCGCCGAGGACGGTGTAAAATCCTGTGAGAACAACTGTGATCAGAGCACCAAACCAAAAATCAATGCCCAATAGCGTAGAAATTACGATACCGCCAGCATAAACCGTGACCGAGACTTTCGTCAAAACATAAGCTACCAGCGAGAAAATACTCAGGAACCAACGGGTATTTGAGTTGAAACGACGCTCCAAGAATTCTGGCATCGTAAATACGCCACTTCTGATATAAAATGGCAGGAAAACCCAGCCCAGTGTAATGACTAGCCAGGCATGCAATTCATAGATGAGCATCGGAATTTTGCCACCGGCGCCAGCACCGGCCAAACCTACCACATGCTCTGAACCAATATTTGAAGCAAAAATGGACGCACCGACAATGAACCAACCGATGTTTCGACCCGCCAGGAAGTAATCTTCTGTGGTTTTTTGTTTGCGGGTAATCACCCAAAACGCAATGCCCAGCAGTACCACAAAATAGGCGCCGATGACTACCCAATCTAAAGTTTCAAAGCCGTTCATATTTTTCGTTTTGCAATTTTTAAATAATTGATAATCTGAAATTTAATGTTGGTTTTTGTCATGATTCAATGTGCCACATTTTCTAAATGCGGCACATTTTTATTGAGATTTTTTATTTAGTAGAGAAGCGATAAACCGTTGTTTGTGAATAGGTTTCGCCAGGTTCCAGCATTACATCAGGAAAGGAAGGTTGATTGGGAGAATCGGGATAGTGCTGAGCTTCCAGGCACAATCCGTAATGTTTGACAATGGTTGCACCGTCTTTATTTGTTAAAGTGCCATTTAAAAAATTGCCGGAATAAAATTGCACCGCCGGTTCGGTGGTAAACATTTCCATGAATCTGCCCGAATTTGGCTCATACAGAGTTGCTGCCAGCGTCAGCTCATTGCCGGTTTTATTCAAGATAAAATTATGGTCATAACCTCCAGCTACTTGAGCCAGGTCGCGACCAATGGGTTTTGCACTTGTGAAATCCATCGGGCCGTCTTTCACTTCCTGGATTTCGCCGGTGGGAATTAGAGCCTCATTTACCGGAGTGTAGTGGTCGGAGTGAAGCATGAGTTCGTGCCCCAGAATATCGGCAGTTTCACCAGCACCGAGGTTGAAATAAGCGTGATTGGTCAGATTTACCGGCGTCGTTTTATCCGTAGTTACCTTATAATCAATTTTCAATGCATTATCATTTGTAATACTGTAAATAACTTCTACCGATAAATTTCCAGGATAGCCTTCCTCGCCATCCGGGCTGAGATAGGTCAGCGTCAGCGAAGCGGAGGTATCGTTTGTACTTTCCGTTGCATTCCAAACTACTTTATCAAAGCCTTTCAAGCCGCCGTGCAGCGTATTTTGATTGTCGTTGGCGGAGAGCTGATAGGTCTCTCCGTTGAGTGTGAACTGAGCATTGGCAATGCGATTGGCGTAACGCCCGGCAATGCAACCAAAATAAGGATTGCCTTCCTGCAAATAGCCGGCTAGCGAGTCGAACCCGAGCACCACGTCATCAAACGTGCCATTTTTATCCGGGGCAAGAATAGAAACAACTGCTGCGCCATAATTGATGATCTCTACCGCAAAGCCATTTTTGTTTGATAATTTGTAAAGCGTAATCTGTTGATTATCAATAATTCCAAAAGACTTTTTTTCAACAGTAAATGTGGTAGCCGAATCGGATGATTCCTTTTGTTCCGGCTGATTCTTACAGGATATCATCAAAAGCAAGGCGAGAAATAGGGTTAGGTTTATTTGTTTCATATGATGCGTTTATATCAAGATTAGAGTCTTGATTTACTTTGAGTAATATAGTTCATTCCAACGTAATTCGTTTTTGAACTGGTGCATATCGGTTTTATCATTGATCAATAGATATTCGATGCCTGCAATGGTGGTAAAATCCTCCAGATATTCCGGCGTTAAATTCTGGCTGTAACAGGTATGGTGCGCGCCACCTGCCAGAATCCAGGCAGTCGCCGCGGTTTTCAGGTTGGGTTTGCACTTCCAGAGCACGCGGGCCACGGGGAGTTTGGGCAGATCGGCTTCTGGTTCGATTGCTTCTACTTCATTGACTAACAGGCGAAAACGATTGCCCATGTCGATCAGGGAAGCATTTAGCGCATCGCCGGGGGCTACATTGAAAACCAACCGCACCGGATCGGCTTTACCGCCAATACCGAGTGGATGAATTTCGCAACTAGGCTTGCCTGAAGCGATACCTTCGCAAATCTCCAGCATATGCGCGCCCAGCACCGCCATGCCTTCCGGATGAAAATGATAGGTGTAATCCTCCATGAATGAATTGCCACCTTCCAGCCCTGTACTCATTACCTTCATAGCGCGTAACAACGCCGCCGTTTTCCAGTCGCCTTCCGCGCCAAAACCATAGCCTTCTGCCATAAGACGCTGCACAGCAATACCAGGCAACTGGATAAGCCCGTGCAAATCTTCAAAAGTATCGGTGAAGCCTTTAAAATTGCCATCTTGCAAAAAATGCTTTAAACCCGTTTCAATCCGGGCAGCTTCGCGCAGTGCGTTATGTCTTTCGCCACCGTTGCGCAGGGATTCCACCACTTCGTATTGTTCCTGATACTGGTCGGTAAGCTGCTTGATTTCTCCTTCGCTGACGGCTTCCACATATCTGACCAGATCGCCGATACCATAACCATTGACCGAGTAACCAAATTTAATTTCTGCTTCCACTTTATCCCCTTCAGTCACAGCCACTTGTCGCATGTTATCGCCGAAGCGTGCGAATTTTGCACCTTGCCAGTCCTGCCATCCTGCCGCCACCCGGCTCCAGACCTTTATCCGGGTGATGACTTCCTCATCCTGCCAGTGACCAACCACCACCTTACGATTGAGGCGCATTCTGGAACCGATAAAACCAAATTCGCGGTCGCCATGCGCCGACTGGTTGAGGTTCATAAAATCCATATCGATGGAAGCCCAGGGAATATCGCGGTTGTACTGTGTATGCAGGTGGAGCAAGGGTTTTTGTAAAATATTCAGACCCCGTATCCACATTTTAGCCGGCGAAAAAGTGTGCATCCAACAGATCAGACCGATACAATTCCGGGCAGCATTTGCCTCCAGGATCATTTGATAAATAGCATCCGGTGTGGTAAGTACCGGTTTGAATAGAATAGAGACTGGAATTTGGGTATTATGATGTAAGGATGTTGCTATATTTTGGGCGTGTGCTGCAACTTTTTTCAGCGTTTCTTCACCGTAGAGGTGCTGGCTCCCGGTCAGGAACCAGATTTCGAGTTTTTTCAAATCTTGTGTCATAAGTTTATGCGTTAATAATCAAGCCTTTAGAGGCTGTTGATGTTTAGAATCTGTTCCACCCGGATGTTTGTAAAATCATCCAGAAAATCGATCACATTCGGAAATTGCTCAAACTCTTCAGGCGGATGCGTCGTCGTCACAATAAAAACCGGGCAACCCGCTCTGTTTGCGGCTTCTGCGCCGGTGGGGCTATCTTCGAAAACGATGCAATGCTCCAGGTTGATCCCCATACCTGCGGCGGCTTTTTCCCAAACCTCGGGGTCGGGCTTGCCTTTGGAAACCTGTCCTGCGTGCACTACAGACTTAAAATAGGGACGCAAATTCAGGTTATCCAGCACAAAATCAACATTTTCAGCAGGGGCGGCCGTGCCGATGCCCATGGTAATTCCTTTCTCCCAAGCGGACTTCAGGAAATCAGGTAAACCATCCAGCAGTTTCAATTCCGGGAGAAAAATTTCCCGGTAAGCGGCTTCTTTCTCTTCTGAAATCTGTCGTCTTTCTTCGACGGTGAAGCGATCACCGAAAATCCGTTCCAGTATTTCTTCATTGATCCCGTGAATATTTTGTCTAACTTCCTCCAGCGACATTTCCAATCCCAACTCAGCCAGTTTCTTCTGCCAGGCGCGATGATGTACCATCATATTGTTCACCATTGTGCCATCCATATCAAAAATGAATCCTTTAACTTCCATTTACTTTTTTGCCGAAAAATAATATTTACATTGCAAACAAGCTGAATAAAATTATATGCACTTATAATTTTCGATCATTCGGGTTTTCTGGTTTATTTTTGGCCGTAATATGCATTGTGCCCATGCTTTCTTTTATAATGTTTTTGGATAAGGGCTTCTTTAAGCGTTGGTACATCGGGCCGCAGGGTACAGGTCAGATAAGCCATTCTGGCGATTTCCTCCAGTACGGCGCTATTATACACCGCTTTTTCTGCTGTTTTGCCCCAGGTAAATGGTGCGTGATTGCCAAGCAATATCATTTCAATTTTTTTATAATCATACCCCCGTTCTTTAAATTCATTTAGTATTTGAAAGCCCGTTTCATACTCATAATCACCCTGGATCATGTCATCATTCATAGGCGGTGCGCAGGGTACATCCACGGTCAAATGGTCGGCGTGGGTAGTGCCCAGGATCGGAATATCCCTCTGGGCCTGCGCCCAGGCGGTGGCATAGGTAGAATGTGTATGTGCGATGGCGCCAATGGCATCCCAGTGTTTGTAAAGCACGGCATGGGTTTTCGTGTCGGAAGAAGGGCGTAATTTGCCCTCCACGATACGAGCGTCGAAATCAATGATCACAGAATCTTCCGGGCGCAACTGCTCATAAGGTACGCCCGAAGGTTTGATGGCGAACACTCCTTTTTCATGATCCGCGACGCTGACGTTTCCAAAAGTAAATAAAACCAAACCAAGTTTTGGCAACTGCATGTTGGCTTCGTAGCAACTTGCCTTTAAATCTTTGTACTCACTCATAATCAGTGGATTGTATATTCTTCGATAAATGCGCCTAGTTTTAAATATTTTTGGTATAACTTCTCATAAACCGGTACGTTTTGGGCAATTGGGAAGTAGGTTTTTTCAAAACCGTTGCCCATCGCTGCTTTGGCTACAATCACATTCTGATAAATGCCCGCTGCGGTAGCCGCCAGCATGGCCGCACCCAGCGATGGTGTTTGCTCAGAAGTCGCAATTTTAATAGGCATATTCAAAATATCTGCCAGGGTTTGCATGACAAAATCGGATTTCTTGGCGACTCCACCAATACCGACAACTTGATTGATTGGGACGCCTTCCGCTCGGAAGCGTTCGACTATATGTTTGGAACCAAAACAAATCGCTTCTACCATTGCCCGGAAAATTGCCGGGGCATCGCTGCCCATGCTCAGTCCCATGATAGCACCTTTGAGCGCCTGATTCGCATCAGGGGTACGGCGACCATTCACCCAATCAAGCGCGACAATGCCGTCGGGATTGGGTGGAATTTTCGCAGCTGCTGCGGAGAGCTGAGCGATTAAATTATCCGTGATTTTATCTTTGATATGTTCATCAATATCCTTGCTGTGATGCACCGCCCAAAGCGCTACATCACGGAACCAGGCGAGCAGGTCGCCAAAGGCAGATTGTCCTGCCTCAAGCCCAAGCATTCCGGGAATGACTGAGCCATCCACCTGACCGCAAATACCCTGCACAAGCTTGTCGCCGATTTCTTCAAACGGCGCGACCATGATATCACAAGTGGAAGTACCCATTACTTTTACCAGACTATAGGGTTCGATTTCTGCACCCAGCCCACCCGCGTGCGCGTCAAAAGTGCCAACTGCTACGACGGTATCCTCTGTTAGTCCGAGCTTGTCGGCCCATTCTGTGCTGAGGGTTCCGGCAGGGACGTCGGCGGTGTAAGTATGTCTGAAAAGCCGGTCCCGCAAATCAGCCAGACAAGGATCAAACAATTTCAAATATTCCTTTGGCGGCAAACCTTGCCAATCTTCGTGCCACATCGCTTTGTGGCCTGCAGCGCAGCGGCTTCGTTTGACCTGATGTACATCATTTACGCCAGTGAGTAATGCCGGAATCCAGTCGCAGTGTTCCATCCAGGAATATGCAGCGTTTTTAATTTTATTATCAATACGGATAATATGTAAAGTCTTAGCCCAGAACCATTCCGAAGAATAAATGCCACCAATGTATTTAGTGAAATCCGTACCACCCCAGGTGCGTGAGATGTGATTTATCTCGGCAGCCTCCTCGATCGCAGTATGATCTTTCCAGAGAACGAACATGGCGTTGGGGTTTTCTTCAAAACCAGGCAATAAGGCCAGAGGCGTACCGTGTTTGTCCACCGCAACCGGCGTTGATCCCGTCGTATCTACGGCGATGCCTTTGATTTCTAAAGGTCTTATTTGAGGAGCCTGTGCCAGGCAGTTTTTAATACTTGTCTCCAGTCCTTCCAGATAATCGAGCGGGTGTTGCCGGAATTGATTTTGCGCAGGGTCGCAGTATTTTCCTTGCTTCCAGCGGGTATAATATTGTACGGATTGGCTTATTTCCTGCCCGTTGCCGGCGTTTATCAACACCGCCCTTACGCTATCCGTGCCGAAATCTATACCAATTACATAGCTCATGGATTCTGATTTTCAATAATTTAGTAGTTTGGTTTTTCTATAGTTGCCTCCTAGTTGTTACAGGGTAGTATATTTACATTTTAAATGTAGTTTATACACTTAATAACTCAAAAGTAGCAATACTTCCTATTATAAGGAAGGATTTTACTGTGAATTTTATCAATTATTTTAACATAGAAACATAGGGCAATATAAAATTTTGAAAAAAACAAGCAGCAGGAAAAAAATCAAGCCTTTGGTAGCGCGCACTACTTTTCCGATATTTGTATTCTTGAAAGAGTCGGACAGCTCTGGAGTCAGGGTTATAGGTTCTCTTTTGCTTAAAAATCAATTTGTTAAAACCGTAACAACCGACTTGAATTTGTCTGGCTGCTCAAACAACTTATGAACAGAATTTCAATGCTGCATAGCTACGCTACTGAAGATCAGGCATTTATTGCCGTGGATTGTATCATTTTCGGCTTTGACCTCGATCAGGAAGAACTCAAGCTCTTGTTGATCAAACGTGACTTTGAGCCAATGAAAGGGCACTGGTCGCTGATGGGCGGTTTCTTGAAAAAAGACGAAACGCTTGACGAGGCGGCAGCCCGCGTGCTTCATCATCTTACGGGGTTACATGATATTTATATGGAGCAACTGAATGTGTTCAGTGAAGTGGATCGTGACCCCGCGGCGCGTACTGTCTCTGTGGCTTATTATGCGCTGATTAACATTGCCGATCATGACACGGAGCTGATCGAACGCTATTCCGCTAAGTGGTTTAATCTCTCCGAGCTGCCTGATCTTATTTTCGACCACAACGATATGGTGCAGCACGCCATTCGACGATTGCAATACAAAACTTCGATTCAACCTATTGGATTTGAACTATTGCCTGAGAAATTCACAATGCGGCATTTGCAAAAACTATATGAAGCAATTCTACAGGAACCGTTGGATAAGCGTAATTTTACAAAGAAAATCAATGGATTAGATATTCTGATAAAACTGAATGAAAAAGATATGGAATCCTCCAAGAAAGGGTCTTTTTTGTACAAATTTGACCAGCAAAAGTACTTGAAAAAAGTATCTAATGGGTTTGTTTTCAAGGTGTAATGAATAAAAAAGAAGCACACTAATATAACATCAGTGTGCTCTGTTAACTTTGGAATTTATAAATCGCTATCTTTTGATCGTTCTGGCAAAGAAGAACGGCCCTGCCCGGTGCCCTTCGTGCGGCATGAATTTTACGGTGATCACACTATTGCTTTCGGTTAATTCATCCGGAATATCATATTGAACATCAATGAATTTTCCATCTGCTTTTCCACTAATATTTTCGGTTGCGA
>CAZGAU010000037.1:36059-37755 GCA_964523725.1 uncultured Saprospiraceae bacterium | reverse complement strand
AAACCATCTCCGCTGATGGGTAATGCGAGCCCATAGTCAAGTGATACATTACTCCACACGGTGCGCCCGCCGAGTGTAATGATGCCGACATCTTCAATAATATAATTCTCGGTGAGTAAATAGCCTCTCTTGCCGATTCGGATCATGCCGCCAATTGAAATCGCCGGAATGCTTGCCCATTCGCCATCCGCGAAACCGTAGCCAAGCCCGATCGTCAGGTTTTTGTCGCGGTTTCCAAAGGTAGTAACGCCATAAGCGATGCCAAATACACCCGAATCGCCGCCGAGGATTGTGCCAGCGAGAACCCCCGCGCCCAGATTGAACGCATCTTTTTTGATGGGAATGGAGACCTTGGGCGTGATCCAAACCGGCGTAGCCGAACCTTCAAATAAAAACAGCGGCACCAAGCCCAATCCAACGCTTACCCGATCAGTGATGCCCACGCTCACCTGATTAAATAAAACCCAGACGTTTTGATAATAACCTTCCCCTTGTTTCAATCCATAGCCGTTGGGCGCCCAGAAATAGCGCGTTGCTTGTGGGTTTTCGGCCCAGAGTTGTCCCTGAACCAACTGTTGACGATTCACTTCCTGGATCGACTTAATATTACGCATTTGAATGGTAATAAGACCTAAAACTTCGGTGCGAAGGGTGATTTTTTCGGTATCTCTTGATTCGATGACGCCGATAAATTCATTGCCATCAATGGTTTCAATGCGCCAGAGTTTGGCGGTGTCAGGCGTTTCCTGGGCAATAATGGAGTGGATATTAAGAATAAAAGAAATGAATATAAAAATCGTGATCGTTTTCATAATCAGGAGCTTAGTGGTTATTTAATTACGAATATAACCATTCCGATAAAACAAATCACGTTCTGATTAAATATTTTGCAATAGCGCTGCGGCTGCTTCATCTACCATCCAAAGCAAAGTACCATCTACCGGTTGAATCAATTGTGCTGGGTATAATTCAGGTTCATGATTGTCTTGTAATACCGTTTTCAATATTTCAGCTTTTCCGGCACCCGTGACAAGAAAAATAATATGATGCGATTGGTTAATAAACGGTGCGGTCATGGTAATACGGTGCATGGAAACTTTATCAATGTAAATTTCTTTTACTAAATGTTTCGTATCATGTAAAACCTCTGTGCCGGGGAAAAGCGAAGCGGTGTGGCCGTCGTCGCCCATGCCCAGGAGCGTAAGATCGAAGCGGGGCTTGGCATTGCCAAAAAAATCCTTGATGGTTTGTTCGTATTGCGCAGCGGCAGCTTGCGGAGGCAGATGGGTCGGAATCCTGAAAATATTATTCGCCGGGATATTAACTTTACTAAATAATAATTTTATAGCTTGATACGCATTATTACGTTCGTCGTCTAATGGCACGCAGCGTTCGTCGCCCCAGAAAAAACAGGTATTCTGCCAGGGCATCTGATCTATGTAAGGCGATTGAGCCAGCAATTTGAAAAGTCGCTCCGGAGTGCTGCCGCCTGAAAGAGAGACGGTGAAGCGTCCGTTTTTTTGAATATAATATTTTGCCAATTCTATGATGTGCCTGGCGGCTGCTTCACTGAGCGCTTGGGGCGTTGGAAAGATGTTGATATTCAAAGGCATAGGTGAGTTTTGTTGCATGGTTGTTATTTTTTATGTGATGTGTTTTACATATGGCACATCTTGGAGATGCGCCATATTTTTTA
>CAZGAU010000037.1:34004-35959 GCA_964523725.1 uncultured Saprospiraceae bacterium | reverse complement strand
TTTTATGTGATGTGTTTTACATATGGCACATCTTGGAGATGCGCCATATTTTTTAATGATATGCCTGGCGGCTGCTTCACTGAGCGCTTGGGGCGTTGGAAAGATGTTGATATTCAAAGGCATAGGTGAGTTTTGTTGCATGGTTGTTATTTTTTATGTGATGTGTTTTACATATGGCACATCTTGGAGATGCGCCATATTTTTTATCCGTGATTACTTCTTTCAAATGGCATCACAATCCAGTTGTGACCATCTTTAGCGATCAAGGCTTCGGCTTCTTCCGGACCCTTGGTGCCGGCAGCGTAGTTGGGAAAATACACCGAAGGATTAGCTTCCCATTTTTCCAGGATTGGCATCAGAATTTCCCAGGCGGCTTCCACCTGATCGGCCCGCATAAACAGTGTCGCATCGCCACGAATCACATCCAAGAGTAATGTCTCGTAAGCCTCCGGGGTGCCGGTAGTGTAAGTTTCATGATAATCAAAAAGCATGTCCACGGGATTGAGTTGCATCTTGAGCCCCGGACGTTTGGCCTGGAAGGTCAGACGAATACCCATTTGTGGTTGAATATTGAGAATCAACCGGTTAGGTTGCCAGTTTTCCACGGCTACTGTAGGGAACGATTGGTGGGGAACAGGGCGGAATTGAATAGTAATTACTGAAATAGATTCATTCATCCGCTTGCCGGTGCGCATGTAAAACGGCACGCCCTGCCAGCGCCAGTTGTCAATAAAAAACTTGATGGCTGCAAAGGTTTCGGTGTTGGATTCCTTGGCGACGCCGGGTTCTTCGCGATAACCTTTCACCTTTTTGCCTTCCAGCCAGCCATCGGCATACTGCCCTCGCACCGCAGAGAGATGCACTTCCTCGCGTTTGAATTTACGCAAAGCATGCAATACATCCACTTTTTTGTTCCTGATTTCATCGGCATTAAAAGAGAGCGGCGGTTCCATAGCAATCAGGCAGAGCAGTTGTAATAAGTGATTTTGGATCATATCGCGTAAAGCGCCGGAATGATCATAATAGCCGCCCCGGTCTTCCACGCCCAGTTGCTCAGAAACCGTGATCTGAACATGGTCGATGTAATTGCGGTTCCATATCGGCTCAAATAGTGCGTTGGCAAAACGGAATGCGAGGATATTCTGCACGGTTTCCTTGCCAAGATAATGGTCAATACGATAAATCTGGCATTCATCAAATATTTTAAGCAGGGCTGAATTTAATTGCCGGGCGCTGTTGAGATCGTGCCCAAAAGGTTTTTCCACTACAATTCGACTCAAGTTCTTGTCAGCAGCGAGTCCATTATTGCTGATTTTATTAGCGATGGTCTCTACTGCGGTTGGCGGAATCGACATATAAAAAATGCGATTCACCGGATCCTGCCAGTTGGATTCAATGGCTTCGATAGTTTGTTTCAAGGATTGATAAGTGGCGTCGTCATTGTAATCTGCCTGTTGAAACTGGAGGCAATTCGCGAAACGTTCCCAATCTTCTTTTTTGGACTTACCGGAACGGGAAAATTTATCCACCCCTTCCAGAGAATGGTTGCGGAATTCCTCGTCGGTCATAGCAGAACGCCCCATTCCTATGACCACAAACTGTTCAGGGATCCATTTGTCGAGAAAAAGATTGTACACGGCAGGCACAAGCTTGCGCCAGGATAGGTCGCCCGTTGCGCCGAATATAACGATGATGGTTGGATTTACTTTTTTGCTTGGCTCCATGGTTTACTTTTGCGGTTTTACATTTAATATTTTACATTTTCTAACTCCACTGCGTATGAAAAGTCCCCTCCCGGTCGGTGCGCTGATAGGTGTGCGCGCCAAAGTAATCGCGCTGCGCCTGGATCAGATTGGCAGGCAACCAGCCCCGGCGGCAGGCGTCGAAATAATTTAATGCTGCGGAGGTTGCAGGTAATGGAATTCCGGCCGAAATCCCCGTTTTTATAATATTTC
>CAZGAU010000037.1:23543-33904 GCA_964523725.1 uncultured Saprospiraceae bacterium | reverse complement strand
TTTTTCCATGTAATAATTTCGCTGCCGCCTGCCGCGCCGCTTTATTGGCCGACAAGTCGCGCATGGAAACCGCTGCATCAATGGTTGTAATGGGCACGTGCAAAGACATTGCATCCTGGGAAGTCCACATGCCGGTGCCTTTTTGATGGGCGCTATCGAGTATCATATCTACTAAATGATTGCCGGTTAGCTCATCTTTTTGGGCAAAAATCTCTGCAGTAATTTCAATCAGGAAAGATTGCAAAGCTCCTTTATTCCAGGTAGAAAACACATCATGTAATTCGGAATTATTTAGTTTTCCAACCTCTTTTAGTAAATGATATGTCTCCGCAATTAATTGCATGATGCCATATTCGATGCCGTTATGCACCATTTTTACATAATGTCCCGCTGAACCCGCGCCGAGATAAGCCACACAAGGCTCGCCATTTACCTTGGCAGTTACGGCTTCCAGCATGGGAGCAATTCGTTGGTAAGCATCTGGAGAGCCGCCAGGCATAATGCTCGGGCCGCGCCGCGCTCCCGATTCACCGCCGGATACGCCCACGCCCATAAAGTGAATGTTTTCTTTTGCCAGATTTGCCACGCGCCGGTCCGTATCGGTAAAATGCGAATTGCCGCAGTCCACCAGCAAATCATCCTTTGACAAAAAAGGCTTCAGTTCTTCAATCACCGAATCTACAATTTTGCCGGCCGGCACCAGCATCAGGATAACTCGGGGTGTTTTCAGAGAAGCAATAAATTCTTCGACCGTACGTGCGCCGCGCACTGCACGATACATCGACTCTTGCTCGAGCGCATCCACTTTGGTGAGGTCTTTATCAAAACCCACCACGAAAAACCCATTGTCACTCATATTGTAAACAAGGTTGCGCCCCATCGTGCCCAGCCCGATCATGCCATAGTCGAATTGTTGTCCTGCCATTGTTTTGGGTTAAAGTTGTTTGTTATTAATAATTTGAAAATCAGCTTATTTCATGTTATTATTTTCTATTTCAAGAACTTTTGCCAGACGCTTTTGATGTCGCTCTTCATGGGTAAAACGAGCTGCCAGGAAAGCGCGAATAATTTCCCGCACCAGTTCGATGCCCACTACCCGCTGCCCGATGCACAGCACGTTGGCGTCATCATGCTCGACCGACTGATGCGCCGAGTAGGTGTCATGGCAGACGCCCGCGCGAATCCCTTTGAATTTATTGACCGCAACGCTCACACCTACGCCACTGCCACAGATCAGAATACCGCGTTCCGCGCGTCCTTCCTGGATAGCCAGGGCCACATCCGCCGCGTGATCCGGATAATCGGAAGGGGCTTCGCTGTGCGTCCCCAAGTCGAGAATGTCGTAGCCCGCGCTTTGTAATTCTTTGATTAAGATGGCTTTATAAGAAAACCCGGCATGGTCGGAAGCAAAGGCGATTTTCATAGGGAATGCTGGAATTTTGGTCAATTGATTACAATAATAAAAACAACTATATCCGGGGCAGATTTGTTCTTTGGCGGTTATATTAAGCAGGACTTTTCTGAAAAATGCTTCCTTTTGGTTAAAAACAACTTACAAATTCTAAAATATTTAAAAGTATTAAGTTGATTGGCAAGAAATATCATTGCATTTGCAATTCCCTGCCATTTCTGATACATTTGCGTAATTTATCAAACAAAAATTGCAATTTGGCAACAATACACATGTAGGTTTTTCGTTTGCAGTGTTATTACCACCTACCCTCCAAACAATACCTGTCATCGAATATTTTAAACACGAATATGAATTTTGAAATTATTAAAACAAGATTGATGAAAATGATGAGAAAAATGTGTTTGCTCGTCGCCCTATGGATGAGCTTGGTTACAATGGTTTTGGCGCAGGATAAAGCTCCGTTGGATTGGTTTCACCTCGATCCCGACCGCGACAGCTTTCCGGGCATCAGCACGCAGCAGACTTACCGGGAGCTTTTGAAAAATCAGAAAAAAGGCAAAACGATTATCGTGGCTGTGCTTGATTCGGGTGTAGATTTTGAGCATGAGGATTTAAAGGATATTATGTGGGTAAATGCGGATGAAATCCCGGACAACGGAATCGATGACGACAAGAATGGTTATATCGACGATGTTCACGGATGGAGCTTTCTGGGTAATGCCAAGGGCGAAAATGTGCATCATGATACCTATGAAGTGACGAGATTATATGTCGCTTTAAAAGCTAAATATGAAGATAAAGATCCGGCTAAGCTTTCAAAAAAAGAGAAAGCAGAATATGATAAATATCAGGAATATAAAAAAGTAGTGGAGCAGAAACGTGCCGAACTGGAGCAAAACCTGCCGCTTTACGAAGCTACTTACAAAGCCGTAGAAAGCCTGGAAAAAGCCATTGACGCCACTCCGATAACCTTGGAACAAATCCAGAAGTTTCGCTCTACCGACCGCATGCTTACCGCAACTGCCAATTTTATACAACAGTATATGGTCGAAGGTGCTGATTTTGAGTCGATTAAAAAAGATTTAAAAGAATATTATGAATATCTGTATAATCAATATAATTATGGATATAATACAGAATTCAATCCAAGGACCATCGTGGGCGATAATATAAATGATCCTTATGAAAAATATTATGGCAATAATGATGTACGCGGTCCAGATTCGCATCATGGTACACACGTGGCGGGTATTATCGGTGCAAAACGTGAGAATGGTATCGGGATGGACGGTGTGGCAAATAATGTGCGTATCATGTCGGTGCGTACTGTTCCTGACGGTGACGAACGCGATAAGGATGTAGCGAATGCCATCATTTATGCAGTGGACAACGGTGCTGCAGTGATAAATATGAGTTTTGGCAAAGGCGCTTCGCCGAATAAAGAAGCGGTGGATAAGGCTGTAAAATATGCCTTGAAGAAAGATGTACTGATCGTACATGCTGCCGGCAACGATGGCAAGAAAAATGATGGAACGAATAATTATCCGTTCGATAAATTTGATAAAAGAGGCTTGTTTGGTCCCAAATATGCTGACAACTGGATCGAGGTAGGCGCGATCAACTGGGATGCTAATCCTGCCACTTTTTCCAACTACAGCGCTGAAAATGTGGATGTGTTTGCGCCGGGAACTGAAATTTACTCGACCGTACCGGGCAGCAAATATGAAAACCAGCAGGGTACCAGCATGGCTGCGCCGGTAGTAGCGGGCGTTGCAGCTGTTTTGCGTTCTTATTTCCCGGATTTGACCGCGAAACAAGTAAAAGAAATTATCATGAAATCGGTGGTACCGGTGAAAGGGAAAGTAAAAAAGCCGGGGTCTGATGAAATGGTTTCCTTCAGCCAACTCGGCATGACGGGTGGTTATGTAAACATGCACCGCGCCGTTCAACTCGCGCAGCAAACAAAAGGCAAACGCAAGGTCAGTTGGGGTAGCCGCGATAAAAAATCGAAAGATGGAGCGGTAGCCGTTCCTTAAAGAGGTTGATAAGTTGATGGGTGATAGGTTTAATGAATAATCTAAATTTTCCTATCATCCTATCATCCTATCATCCTATCATCCTATCATCCTATCAACTTATTACCCTATTATCTTATAATCACTTCCTTCAAATATTCTTCTCCCAACTCCCCATTAATAGTATTCAGAATTTTATCCCGGCCGTAGGACAATTCCTGGCGTAGCGGCGCCGAATCAACCGTGACGTAGAGCTTATGATTGCGCACTTTCAGCTCTTTGGTGTAATTGGCAATCATTTTGCCCATGGTTTGTTCCCAGATTTGCTCGATTTTGGTCTGGTGCAGTTTCGACTTAAGGCGGTAGCTTTCTACCAAATCCTTGAGAATGGTTTTGATGTTTTGTTCGTTGGAATTGCGCATACGATCTGAGTTTAAGTTGTATGTGATAAAGTTGCTATTCCTGTTTCAATCTGGTAGATGTGGTAAGATGTATCGAGCTTTTGCAAAATCTCCCGAACGCGCTGTTCGTCTGTATCCGTGATAAAAATTTGGCCAAACGACTGTTTCAGCAACAATTCTAACAATTGACGCACTCGATTTTTGTCCAATTTATCAAAAATATCGTCGAGTAGGAGCAGCGGGCGCATTTTTTTTTCACGACGAAGCATTTCGTACTGTGCCAGTTTGAGCGAAAGTGCCAGTGATTTCAGCTGCCCCTGCGAGGCAAATTGTTTGGCCGGATGTCCGTCGATCGTCAGAGTCAGATCATCCTTGTGAATACCGACTGTTGTACGTTGCAGAACCCGGTCTTTTTCAGCGGCTTCCGCTAATAATGTTTCAAACGAAGTTTCCAAAAGCTTTGAATCGTATTGACAATCAACGGTTTCGCGCTGCCCGGAAATGGCGTCGTACATTTCCTGCAATACCAGTCGGAAAGATTCGGCAAAAGCCTGACGTTTTTCCGAGATTAATTTTCCAGGTTCGATCAATTGGAGATTATACACTTCGATCAGACTTGCATTGAAACTGCGTTGCTCGGCAAATTGCTTGAGTGCGGCGTTCCTTTGTTGAAGAATTTTATTATATAAAATCAAGGAATCCAGATAGTTGTGGTCGATTTGCGAAAGCGTATTGTCAATCAATCTGCGCCGGATTTCGCTGCCATCGTTGATAATATTGGTATCATTGGGGGCGATAATCACCACCGGAAATGCGCCAATGTGCTCGGACAGCTTGGCGTAGGGCGCGTCGTTTCGTTCGAAAACTTTGCTTTTGCGAGGAACGACTTTTGCTACAACCTTCTCCGTCTTATCATCCGTTTTAAAATAAGCCTCGATCCTGAAAAAATCAGCATCGTGACGCACCACATTTACGTCCGACACATTGGTGTGGCTTTTGGTCATGCAAGCGTAATACACCGCGTCCAGGAGGTTGGTTTTGCCCATGCCGTTTAAACCCAGAAAGCAGTTGATATTGGGTGAACAGGTAATTTCCTGCCACTCGTAATTCTTATAATTAGTAATTTTAAGTTTCTCTAGATGCAAGTGGGCTGCGGTTTTCCCGCAAAGATAGCAAAAGAGGAGAAAGCGATGCTATCACTTTAGGGATGTCATCGCTTGCCTTTAAAATCTTGTTAATTTGACTCTTTACCAAAAGTGTACTGAAATAAATCGCAGCAGGGGTCGCTTAGAATTAGCTTTTCCCGGTCAAAAGTGACTGTTTTTTCCTCGTTTTCAAAGGTGATCTTAGTCGCATCGCTTGAGGTAAGGCGTAAAATAACTTTACCTTCAATCGTGTCCAATGTGTAATTGCCTTCGCCTTTGGCTTCGTCGTGATTGTTGATGCGGTAAGTGCCGTTGCTTTTGAATTCTACGTCGGTGAAATCGGCTTCATACCCCGTGCCGGCAAAGCCGCCGGTAATAGATTCCAGCTTCCACAGGCCGACCAAATCATCCTGATGGTTTTTTTCTGCATCATCTTTGGTGCAACTTTGGAAAAGCAGCAATAGCACCAAAGCTGTAAAATAAAAATTAAATGTTTTCATGGTTTCAATTTTAGTTTGAATCATATAAAGGCAAGACGGCCTCCCGATGCCAAAAGGTTGGAAAAATGCTTTATTTGAAACCATTTACTTGCCAGTTTCCTCTTCTGCCAGCCGTTCTTTACGTGCTTTTTTCTGATCGTTATTGCTTTCGTAAATGGTGTAGCTTTCGTACTTCACCGTATCTTTCTCTGCCCAGATGTCCTTGCCGATGTCGCACAAAACAATCAGTTCCTGATAAATCTTATTGCCTTGCTCGATCCGAAGTTCCACAGAAATATCGCGATCCGAAATTTTATCCTGTTGGATATTCAAAGCGCTTTCAAAGGTCTGATACGCATCGACGATTTTTTTCAAGACATTTTCGTTTACACCTACATCTGCCAGAAAATCAATCTGTTGCCGAGCCACACGTACTACGCGGCGCCCGCAGAAAAGCAATTGTGCGTCGGTCATATCACCCATCTTGGCGGTTCCAAATTTGCGGTAGCGGCCGCTGCGGTTGCTGTATTTCATAGCCACGCGGGTCATCAGGCTACGAATAGCAGATTTGAGCTTTTCGGCGGCATCATATTTTTTTTCGGTGACAATCATTTGATCGCCAACGAGTTCGTCGTCATCGGGCAGGGCGCGGAACTTCTCGCACATGGCCATAAAAGTTTTCAGGCGCTCCAAACCATACCCGTATTTCTCAAAAAGCTGAATATCCCGATGGGCATCGCGGATGCGCTCCATGCAAAGCAGGTATAAATCAGCATCCGGAAAATTGTATTGGCGGTGTCCGGCTTGTTTTTTCATGATCTTGGTTATCAAATTTTTACAAATATAAATGAGTCAGCTGGTAAAAACAAACTTTTGCAAAGTAAAAACATTCTGTTATTTATTTTTAAATAGTATTTACTCAGATGAAATTTCCTCATGCTTTTGAAAACAAAAACGTAGGTTTAACAATGGTTTTACCCTTCCAAATCAAGGGCAGAAAATATTCTTAAATTTTTGTGAAATTCCTTACTTTCTTTTGCGGACTAGATATGGAAACGTATATTTGAATCGTTAATAGAATAATAATCCCATTTTTGAAACATTTTAAATTATTTTACCCATGAACATGCAACAGATAACCAGCGATCAGAGCGGTATTGTAAAGGTTTTATCCGCTAAAACCGAGCCGCCATAGTGATGCTCCAAGCAAAAAAACGAATACGGATGTGCTAGGGTCCGTTCGGGAAGGGCTAATCGGAAGAAAATTCGGTTAGCCTTTTTTGATTTAAGTAAGTAGTCGGACAGTTTTACAGTCGATTGTCGAAAGTCAAATTAATCTGACAATCAACTTCTTATAAAATATTTTATTTGAACTTAAAATTGTCTCTTTACTTACTTACTATTGATCAAATACATTTAGTAAACCTTCTCGATACGATTGCCCCACCGGAATTTTTGCCTCGCCGATGTGAATAAGATTGCCCTCCAGAAATTCAATTTTATTTAGTGCAACTAAATAAGAACGGTGTACACGTATAAATTGCCCGCCTGGCAGGCGTTCTTCGATCTTACTCAGCGGTTCTTTCGGAACCAGGATTTGATCTTTGGTGTGAATTTTTACATAATCGCCATAAGCTTCAATGAATGTAATATCTTCCAGCCGGAGATTGTATAAACGGCGATCAGCTTTAATGGTAAGATGTGTAATATGTGATTTGTTTTCAAGACGTTGTGTGGCTTTTTGCACCGATTTTAAAAATCGCTCAAATGAAATGGGTTTTACTAAATAATCCAAGGCTTCGAGTTCAAAACCTTCCACAGCAAACTCCGGGTAAGCGGTGGTGAAAACCAGTAGTGGCGGCTGTGCCAGCACCCTGGCCAAACTGATGCCGGATAATTCAGGCATATTAATATCCAGAAAAAGCAGCTCAACCGGATCTTCCTGTAATTTCGTCAGCGTTTCGAGGGGTTCGGTGGAGCTGCTGATGAGGTGCAGGGAAGGCGTTTGGGCAATATATTTCTCGAGCACCCGGATGGCGAGCGGTTCGTCATCTAGGATGAAACAATTGATTTTCATGTAATAACCAGTTTTAAATGAGCTTTAAATACATCTTTGGTTTCTGTAATATTTAGATCGTATTTTTGCGGATATAATAACTCCAGCCTGCGTCGGATATTTTGCAAACCAATGCCTTCGCGTTGTTCTTTAAGCTCGGGCTGTTGCGTTTTCTTGCGGTTTTGAACCGAGAAATCCAATTCTTTTTCATTGGTAATCAGTTGGATATGAATGTCATTTCGATCACCATGTTTGAATGCGTTTTCGATAAAAGGAATAAAAAGGAGCGGCGCGATTTCCAGGTTTTTATGATGGATGTCGGTTTCAAAATTAATAGAATTAATATTTATATTACGTAGTCGTTGTAAATCCAGGTAATTGTGAATAAAATCCAGCTCTTTATTTAGTGAAACGAGCGGCGCATTACATTCATAAAGCATGTATCGCATGTTGTCGGAAAGTTTTAAAATAGCTTCCGGTGTGCGCACGTCCCCGTCAAGTGCCAGTGAATACAGGCTGTTCAGGCTGTTGAACAGGAAATGCGGATCGAGTTGGGCTTTGAGGGCACTGAGTTCGGCCTGCTTTTTTTCGGTTTGCAATTGCTCCAGCCGGCGCTCGGCTTCCTGTAGCCAAAACCAGGCCTTAGATAGTTTCAACAGAGTTGTGGAGGATAGATAAACCAGCATAAACTGTGACAAATCCCGCCATTCATAATAAGAAATAAAATAATATCCAGGGAAAAGCCAATCGCCTATTTTGTTGAATGTCAATTCATTGAGCCAGATTCCAAAAACAAGTGTCAACCCAAAGAGCAAAGCGTAGAGCAGGTATCGCCCGGTTCGCAGAAAGCGTGGAATCAGCACCAGCAGATTAATATACACCACCGCCAGCAGGCTGATGTGGAACAAAATCGTGTACACCACATCGGCGCGGGTGATTTCCTCCGAGTAGGCAAAAAATCGTACCAGAATGTAAAAAGACAAACTCCAGAACAGGATGTGTTGAATCGCCCGGTTCCGGAGCAGCCATTGTACGAAGCGATGGATCATTTAGCTGGCTTTTCTTTTTAAAACGGTCGCATCTTCAAATGCTTCGGCTTGATTGGCATACTTTACCACAAATTTTTGCAATTCTTCCGAAGATGCGGTCAGTACAAAGGTATCATCTTTTAGCCGTTCGTGCTTAATGCGTATTTTCTGCTGTTCCAACAGTTTTTCCAGGTTTTCGGCATCAAAAAAATAGAGTCTCATTTCATTGTCCTTGAATTCGATCTTTGCAAAAGAATGAGCCGGCAACAGCGGCGCGATGTTGGAAAAGTAATTGCTTTCCTCTTCTTCTGATAGAACTCTTTCAAAATCAAGGAAATAATATTTATCCAATTTCACAAGATGTACGTCGTATTGATAGGTTTCCAGTTCGTCGCTCAGGGCTTTTTCTTCGGAATAGGTCATCAGATAGCCGGGGCTTTCTTTATCATCATCTTTTTCAAATTTCCATTCACTACTTTCAGAATCTTTATCGATCCATTCACCGAGCATATCATTTCGAAAAGCAAGCGTTTCCTTTGTAAACAATGGGTGCAGCGACACAACGCCGCAGCTGCTTATTATAATTGCCATCAAAAAATAAATAAAAATGCGGGTTTTCATGATTCTTTGTTTTGATGAAAGAAAAGGGTGATTTCTTACACCAGCAAAGATAGGGTGGGAGAGCGGCGGCTGCAACTTTAGTCGTTGAACACTGCCAATAGGTAGGTGAATATGGAAAACAGAAAGTTCAAATATCTTAATTTACCGTTGCGCCAGAATCCGCTGCTTTTGCTTGGCAAATTCTTCTTCGGTCAGGATGCCTTTATCACGTAACTCGCCGAGTTTAATAATTTGATCCAGGAGATCATCTTGCAAAACCAGGGGTTCTTCTTTAGGTTCATCGTTGAGTTCTTCGGGCTTGGTTACCGGTTCGGGCGCTGCTGGTGGCGCATCTTGCTGATTTACAACGCGATAACCGTTTTTTACAAAGTCTTCAAATTCGGGTTGGGTGCGCAGGTAAGAAAGCGCATCGTGATTATCAATTTTTTCGTATTGCTTGAAACCATTAGTGATAGCGGCTTCTAAATGCTCGAAAGCTGCCTGCTTTGCTTCCAGAATTGAATAGCTGCAAGCCAGATTGAAATGTGTAGCGGGGTCGTTGGGTTGAATTTCCAGGGCTTTTAGAAAATCTTCAATCGCGCCTTCAAAATCGTAATCTCGGAATTTTTCAATGCCGCTTCGCTTGTATTCGCTGAGAGTATTGGCGTGACGAGGCAGTGCCTGTGGCTGGGTGCGTCGTGTTGGAGCCTCTTCGTAATAACGGTCGCGTCGTTCTCTGCGGCGGACTTGCTTGCGGTTGTAACGTTCATCAAATTCCTGTTGAGGCATCACCGCAAATAACACACTATCTACAAATGCCAGGATCGCCGGAAAAATAATTGCGGGCTGGTTTTCTTCAAAGGTGATCATCATACAAACGAAGAAAATAAAGCCATACAAAATGCCCAGAAAGCGCTGCCCCAGATAAAAACGGTGCGTGCCAAACATCCCCATAAAAAATGCCAGTGCCGCGGTGGTATATTTACTCTTCATTCATTTACTGCTTTAAATATTGTAAGTTACGCCTCTTTGCTATTTGACGCATAAACTTTTGGTAGAAGTTACAGAATCATAGACTAAATTAACGGAAATTTGGACTAATGGATTATCTACTAATATAAGGTTTCTTGAAGGAAAATTGTTGAAAAAAAGGTGTTTTTAGGTGTAACGGTGTAACGGTATAGTGGTTAACGGTGTAACAGTATGGTGGTTAACGGTGTAAC
>CAZGAU010000037.1:0-23443 GCA_964523725.1 uncultured Saprospiraceae bacterium | reverse complement strand
CGGTGTAACGGTATAGTGGTTAACGGTGTAACAGTATGGTGGTTAACGGTGTAACGGTAGATCGAGGAAATAAAATAAAAGTTTCAGGGAATTGTGAATAGGGGCCGTGCCCAGCGATCAGCACCCTGCATCATTCCAATTCCTTCTTCAGTTGGCTGAGGCGCTCCGTAATAGCCAGGTGTCTTTTTTCCAGCCACTCGATTTGCTCACCTTCGCGCTCCAGCATCAGGTCAAATCCGCGGAAGTTATTGTCAATTTTATTTTTTAAATGAAGAATGTAAGATTTCAGTTTTTCGGTGACCTCTTCCTGCAACTGGGTTCTGCCTTTGTCTATTTCCTTGCGGAAACCTTTCAAGATTTGCCGGCGCTTGACAGAACTGGTGATACCCGCAAACAAAATCCCGATGGTGGAAATAACGCCCCCGGTGATGTCAAACACCATGCCCTGCGTGACGGCCGCCAGGATCAAACCAACAACCGCCAGACCACTGCCTGTGGCAATATTCGGCGAAACCGAGCCTTTTTCCGGGAAAAGTTGGCTATCGGCGAAGTTTTCCGAGCGGTTCATAAATTTGGCGAAGGTTTCCTGTAATTCGGTGATCACCCGCCCACGGCGCTCGGCGATGTCGCTGAAAATATCATGATCACTGTCCAGAATCGTTTTATTACTCTTAATCTTTAATTCGATCAATTTCGCCATTTGCTGGATGCTATCCGCCAAATCGGTGACGCCGTTGTTGAGCTTTTCGCGCAATTCTGAATTCAAGGAACGCTCCAGATCAAGCGCCAGTTGGTCGAGCCATTCTTTAATGGAAGCTTTTTTACTAAATATAGAAGTAAATGAACGACGTAATAATGTAAAGAAGCCAAGCCCGGAGCTGAGCTCTGCTTCTTTTTCGCGTGTAATTCGATCATAAGTTGCCACCAGATTTTCCACCAGGAAGTCCACTTGCTTATAAGATTTTTGCTCCTGACTTTCCAGGGTTTTGTGCACGTCTTCCCGGAATTCGGTATCGGCTTTAAATTGTTCAATCCTGGTATCCAGTGCTTTACGTATGCGTTCGGTGATCGTTTGGCTCAGGCTCACGTTGTTTTGCAATTTCAGGACCGGCGCTTTGCCTCCGGTTATATTTTTTTGAATGTAATTTCTAAGCGGCTCAAAACCACCCTCTTCACTCTTGCCCTCTTGCTCTGCTTTTGCCGAAACCGCAAATACGGTCGGGGCTTTCATTCCTTTTTTCTCGGCGTATTCGGTCACGCCTTGCATATTCACCGCCAGATCTTCCTCATTCATCAAGTCCTTTTGTTGCAATACAAAAATGATCTTCTTGTGCCAGTCTTCGTTGATAAAATCGAAAAACTCCCAGGCGGACTGCCGGTAGGGATTCTTGGCTTCAAACACAAACACGATCAGGTCGCTGGCCGGAATAAATCGCTCGGTAATTTCCTGATGATGCTCGATAATAGTATTGGTGCCCGGCGTGTCCACGATGGCGATTTCCTGGAGGATTTCAATAGGCAACAGGATTTTCTGCAAGTATTCGTTGACTACGATTTTTTCTTCCTCTTCGCCGTATAAAATCTGCAAAATCACGTCGGTCATGGGCTGCGGCGCTACTTTGGTAATTTCCTTGCCGGTGGCCAGCAGCGCATTGATAAAACTACTCTTGCCGGCTTTCACTTCCCCGACGATCACAAACATAAACGGCTCGTGGATGCGGTTGCGCAAGTCGCTCACGGTTTGTGCGAGTTCGTCATTGCCGGTGCGGATGGTCAGTTCGTGCAGGTCTTTTACAATTTCGTCCACACGGGCACGGTAGGCTTGCAGGTTTTTGCTGATGAAGGTGGTCATGTTAAAAGTTGGTGTAACGGTTTATCGGTAAACGGTTTATCGGTGTAACGGTTATTCATTTAGTTTGGTAAATGATGCTTGCAAAATACTCAACGCCTCTGGTCCAGTGCAAAAAAGCAGGTCTAAGATACTCAAATTGGGTAAAAATCCGTGTTTTTCTTCAAAAACCTGCGCATACCAGGCGGGCTGGAAATGCGGATCGGGCTGGCGACTATGTTCCTTGGGGTGAATGGCATTTCTAAAGTCCAGTATTTCCGGGGAAACTGCTTTTTGATATAATGATGTAAATAAAATATTCTTTTGAACACCAATGAGTTGTAGAGTTGTATTTAGTAAATCTAAACTCCAGTCCCAAAGCATATCATATTTTTTTTCAAACATAGGCTGGAAAAAATCGGCGTAATACAGAAAAAACGGCGCGTTGCCATAAGCAGATTGAATGCTTTCCCAATGCCGCGTCTGCCAGGGCTCGTGGTAAGCGATGCGCACCTCGCGGATGGATTGTTGCTCGTTTTTGCCCTTTTCCAAAGGAATAGACAATCGCAGGACCCCGTTGGCGCCGGCGATCTCACAACGATTACGGTAGCTGCCTTTTTGGTAATGCTCCTGCGCTTCGATGTAAATATTCGGATAATGCAGTAATTTGGTGAAATACTGCACCGGCGGAAAGTATTGCAATTCCAGTAAAATGCTTGTGTGTATTGCCATTCATGCCTCGGTTTCGTCGGGCAAAGATAGCTTTCCTGGTCTAAAAAACAGCGGATATAAAAAACCATTTGCCAATGCCACCACCGAAAAGACGATCAGCGCGTCCACCATGCTCCACGCGAAGAAGGGCTTCACCGTACTCGTAAAATGATTCATGTAAATAGCCGCTATCGAGCAGAAAAACAGGCACATCAAGCCAAAACTTTTTAAGCTTTTTATCATAAAATGCCCTTTTAATACCGGATGAAGTAAATGAAAAACCCAGGTGGCGGTAAACCACATCATGAAATTATAACCCAGTGAGATGTAAAAATCCGTGCTGGTAAAATTATTATCAAAAACCTCAGGAAACATAGGCATTACACGATGCATCGGCTCCATGATGGTGAAACCTTCGATAAAACCACCGACTAAATAACGTATAATATTTAGTAAAAGAACCAGCAAAAACAGCTTCAGGAAAGTTTTCATAGCATAAAGTTTTTGTAGTAAGAAACTTGCTTTTGCTGACAATTTCGCTAAAAAATCGCTATTTTTTCTTGTTTTTGATGTAATTAATCAAGCCGCCTGCCAATAATACTTCCACCTGCCGGTCGCTGATATTATAAGTCAATTCGATTTCTTTATTTTTATTTACAATTTTAGCGGTGACATTCGATTTATTTTTTACCGATTCCCGCAAATTTTCTACCCGGATCATATCGCCTTGCTCAATGGCATCATAATGCTTGGGATTGACAAAAACAAAAGGCAAAATGCCAAAGTTGATCAAATTCTGCCAGCCGATACGCGCGTAACTCTTGGCGATGGTGAATTTCATGCCCAGATACCTTGGCGCCAGGGCCGCATGCTCCCGGCTACTACCCTGGGCGTAATTCTCACCGCCAACGACCAAATGTCCGCCGTGGGTTTCCTTTGTCTCTACTGATCTGTCATAGAAGCTTTTATCTATTACCCAAAAAGCATATTCGCTGATGGCTTCAATATTACTGCGCAGCGGTAGTACCTCCGCGCCGGCTTTTAGGATTTCGTCGGTGCTGATATTGTCATCCATTTTTAATAAAACCGGTACTTCGAAGCTGTCTTCCAATTCAGGAAAATCGGGTAAACTCTTGATGTTCGGACCCTTAATCAGATCAGAACTCTTGGTTTCGCCGTTACGCGGTGGAATCAGCATTTGTTTGTTAACGATATACTCATTCGGCTGAGGTTCAGACCATTGTGGGTAGCTCATATCATATAAATCTTCCATTGATCTGGGGTCGGTAATTTTACCGGTCAACGCGCTCGCCGTAGCCGTTTCGGGGCTGCACAAATACACTTGATCGTCTTCGGTGCCTGATCTTCCGGGGAAATTCCGTGGCATAGTGCGTAAACTGATCTGCCCGGTCGCAGGCGCCTGCCCCATGCCAATACAACCCATACAACCGGTTTGATGCAGCCTTGCTCCGGAGCTGACGAGGTGAAACGTATGGCTACTTTTTGTAAGATTTTCCAAAACCTGCCGGGAAGTAGGATTTATATCAAATGAAACCCAATCGGCAACCACTTTATTTTTGACCATTTCGGCGGGCACCGAGAAGTCGCGCAAACCAGGATTGGCGGAAGAACCGATCACCACCTGCGAAATTTCCTTGCCCGCCACCTCGCTCACCGGTACGACGTTGCCCGGACTAGTCGGCTTCGCGATCAAAGGAATCACTTCGGAAAGATCGATTTTATCGTATTTATCGTATTCATCTTCGGAATCGGCTTTTAATTCAACCCAATCCTTTTCCCGGCCTTCCTGCTTCAAAAAGAAACGTGTTATTTCATCTGAAGGGAAAACCGTCGTGGTAGCGCCCATTTCGGTGCCCATGTTGGCAATTACGTGCCGATCCCAGGCGGTCAGATTTTTTACACCTTCTCCATAATATTCAATAATGTAGCCGCGCCCGCCTTTTACATCATAACGCCGCAGCATTTCAAGTACTACGTCTTTTGCGCTGACCCAGTCAGACAGCTTGCCAGTGAGCTTGACACCCAGCACTTTGGGCATTTTTACAAAATAAGGTTCTCCCGCGGAAGCCATCGCTACATCCAGCCCGCCGGTACCAATGGCCAGCATACCAATGCCGCCGCCCGCGCAGGTGTGGCTATCCGAGCCCAGGAGCGTTTTGCCGGGCTTGCCAAAGCGCTCCATATGCACTGCGTGACTGACACCATTGCCGGAACGGCTATACCAGTAACCAAAATGCTCAGAAGCAGATTGTAAAAAAATATGATCGTCGGCGTTTTTAAAATCTGTTTGCAATAAATTATGATCGACGTACTGCACCGCGACTTCTGCCTTGGTTTTTTCCAATTCGAGCGCTTCCAATTCCAGCATAACCAGTGTACCAGTGGCGTCCTGTTGCAATACCTGGTCAATTTTCAGCCCGATTTCCGAGCCGGGTTCCATTTTACCGGATACAAGGTGGGATTTAATGAGTTTATGGGTTACATTCATGATATTTAGGCGTTTATTTAGTTTATTATAAAATTGAATATCAAATTTTGAGCATGGCGGGAAGCTGCATAACGAATTGATTATAAGCTCACTTTATTAAAAAGAAAAACCTCCCGTTTCGTTCAAACGAGAGGTTTTTATCTGCTTACTGCAAACTGTTCACTGCTTAATGCTCACCGCTTACTAGCGTCTCCACCAGGGATGAATACGGATCACGCGGGTTTCACCGTCGGGCAGGGTCACTTGCGCCTGGTTGTCGCATTCGCGGTCGCCGTAGCCATAGTCAATCGTAAACACATTGCCATTTCTGTTGACCTGACGAATACCGTCCACGATCCAGGGGCAAAGCTTGGCTTTTTTCAATGGCTCCAGGATTTCGGCGCTGTAAGTCTTGCCATCGCGGTTGGTTCCGCTTGAGAAACCGGTGATTTCGATCACATCATCAAACATTCTGGGCGTGTCTGCACCGGCGATTTGGGTATAAGTGTGCTCGGCAGTCCACATGGCTTCAGCGCCATCCGGATATACGATCTTGTGATCAAAACCACGCGTGAAAGAGCGATTGCCATTGTTCACAAAAGTAGTCGTACCCTGCAGATTTACGCCATCTACAAAATAATCAACGAATGTAATGGTACGGGTAGCGCCGGCTTCGCGGATCGGAGCGCTTTGCACGATCACAATTTGGCCACTTTTTTCTCGGCCGCGAGGAGAGGTACAGGCATCGCCGTAATCAATGGTAATGGTTTTCGGAAAACTTCCATCGGCCGGTTCTACGGTTCTAGTCGGGCAGTCTTCGCGTACTTCCACTTCACCTTCCAGCAGAATACCTTCTTCAATGATTTCCTCGATTTCATCCTCGGCGTCCAGCACCAGGTCTTCCACCGTGGTCAGGTCTTCGGTAATCATGAGATCCGTCTCCACCGTAGAGGTTTCTTCGCTATCTTTTTCGCAGGCTACAAACGCCAGGGCAAACAACAGGGTTAAAAGGAATGCAAATTTTTTCATGGTAGATTGAAAAGTTTTTGGTTAAAAAATAATTTTCAAGAAGCTGTGAAATAAATTTTATAAAACTAGTTTGGCGCATTTACAGAATGTGCCAAATTTATTAAGTGATCCAATTTTTAACATAATAAACAAACATGGAATTAGCAGTTTTATAATGTTTTTACTGCTGAGTCTATTTACTTATTTAATTACTTTAAAAATCGCATCATTTATTTACATACGATAGACTGGGGAAAATCGTCAAGGTTTAACCGGGGAAGAAATTTTTTTTCAAATTCATTTTAAGATCGCCGCAAGTCCTGTTTTCACTTACTATATTTGCTCCAATGAGCGACGGACGTGTCATATTGAATCAGGAACGCTTTGCACTCACAATTGAACGATTGTGCCAACAACTTATTGAGGAATACGAAGATTTTAATCATACTTGTTTCGTGGGCATTCAAACCGGCGGTGCGGTGCTTTCGGAGCGGCTCTGCGCCAGAATCCAGCAATTGCTGGATATTCCCAAAATTGATTGTGGCAAACTGGATATCACTTTCTACCGCGATGATTTTCGCCGCCGGGATAAACCCCTGGCGCCCAGCACTACCGAAATGGATTTTATTGTAGAAAATAAACACGTGGTGCTGGTGGATGATGTGCTGTACACGGGGCGTACCACGCATGCTGCGCTTACGGCGTTGAATCACTTCGGACGACCGCGTTCGGTGGAATTATTGGTTATGGTAGATCGCCGTTTTAATCGTCATTTACCCATTCAACCCGATTTTGTAGGTATGACGGTGGATGCGCTCGACGAAGCCTATGTGCGCGTAGAATGGGAGGAGGAAAACGGCGAAGATCAGATTTTAATGTTTGCAAATAAATCCGAAGCATCTTCATAGCGCTGGTCTTGACCGGCGTTTTTTGTATAAGGGCTAATTAAAAAAAATGAGTATAACCCAACAACTGAGCACCAATCATCTGTTAGGTATCAAGTACCTCACCCCGGAGGATATTCACCTTATTTTTGAAACCGCCGACAGCTTTAAGGAGGTGATCAACCGTCCGATCAAAAAAGTGCCTTCGCTGCGGGACATCACAATTGTCAATCTGTTTTTTGAAGATTCTACGCGCACGCGGATTTCATTCGAACTCGCGGAAAAGCGTCTCTCGGCGGATGTGCTCAACTTCTCGGCTTCTTCCTCTTCTGTGAAAAAAGGCGAAACCCTGCTCGATACGGTCAACAATATCCTCTCGATGAAGGTGGATATGGTGGTGATGCGCCATCCTGCGCCCGGCGCGCCGCATTTTCTGGCCCGGCATATTAATGCCAACATCATTAACGCAGGCGATGGTACCCATGAGCACCCTACGCAGGCTTTGCTGGATGCTTATTCCATCCGGGAAAAACTGGGCGATTTGCAAGGTAAAAAAGTGGCGATCTTTGGCGATATTTTACACTCAAGGGTAGCGCTGAGCAACATCTTCTGCCTGAAAAAACTTGGCGCGGAGGTAGTCGTCTGCGGACCTCCGACCTTGATTCCCAAGCACATTCACGAACTGGGCGTGGGCGTATCGCACGATGTGCGCAAAACCCTGGAATGGTGCGATGTGGCCAACATCCTCCGCATTCAACTCGAACGTCAGGACATCAAATACTTCCCGTCTCTCCGGGAATACGCTCAATATTTTGGTATCAATAAAGCACTGCTCGACAGCCTCGACAAACCCATCGTGATCATGCACCCCGGCCCGATCAATCGTGGCGTGGAAATCACCAGCGATGTTGCTGATTCTGAACACTCTATCATTCTACAACAGGTCGAAAACGGCGTGGCCGTGCGCATGGCAGTGCTGTATCTGCTGGCGGCGCGGGGGTGAAAAAAAACCGAACCTCCCATCCAGGAGATCCGGCCCAAAAATCATAGTCAAATGAAGGTTTTATTGCTTAACTACTTTTTCCGTGAAGACGAGCCCTTCTTCCATTCTTATTTGAATGAAATAGATGCCGGCTTCGTAATTCGATAGATCGATACTCTGACGGAATACTTCATTGGTAATTTTTCTGGTGTAGAGTACCTTGCCATCCAGTTGCAGGAGCCTTACCTCTCCGGATAAAGGTTTGTCAACCGGAAGTTCAAAAAATACCTTATCCTTTGCAGGGTTAGGATAAATGCTCACAGATTCAGCATTCGTGCTTGAATTTGAAATCAAATTGGAGCCGCACAGTTGGGACGAATTGGTAACAAATACATTGATTTGATCCCGGGCTACACATCCCTGGCGTTCCACATTCAACTTGACAGTTTGTACGCCAACACCGTTAAATCTGACTTGCACCTGATGTCCATGCAAATATCTTGGACTTGCGCCTGCGCCAAGATCCCAGGTATAATGCCAGTCTTGAATACCACTCATTTTGGGAGTAGAGAATGTGTAAGTCTGGTTGTTGCAAAGAATACCAGATGGACCGCTGATGCTGGCTACAGCTACATTATCCACTTCAATCAAGACAATATTGGATTCCTGATGCGGGCATTCCGGTCTGTTTTTGCTGCGTACACAACGTACAAAGTAAGTGCTTTCGCTCAATGGTCCGGGATCATAAGAAGCTTGATTCGCACCAGGTATCGGCGTCCATTGTCCTGACGTGCCCAATGCTGCTGGTCTTCGCAACCAGGCATATACCAGTGGTTCGCCAATTCCCCAGCTTGGGTCGGCAAGGCCTACGATCGGATCGGGATCATTGCCATTGCCACACAATGTTTGATTGTAACCTATTTGTCCACCACCTTTGGGGCAACAACGCACGTGAATAGTATTACCAGAGAATCCATCTCTTGCTGGTTCCAGAGCATTATCAGCGTCGACAGTAGCATAGTTGGCGTGATCTGCTGGTTCTGGATTTACAGCCACGATAATAGTAATCGTAGTATCAGTCTCATTTGGAATCGTTCCAATGTCCCAGACCAATATGCTATCCATCAAAATAGTGGCACCTCTGTTATCGCTTACGTAAGTGTACCCATTTTTGATGGTGTCTCTTAACACAGTGAGTTTTGCATCCAGATTGTTTGGATCGGCAAGATCAAGAACTTTAATCGTAAAATAGGTCGTATCTGGCGGGCAGAATTCTTGGCAAAATACACTTTTCTTAATATCAAGTTCCGTACAACCCACAATAAGATCGCCATCCAAAATACTATCGCTGACGGCTGATGCAGTATTGTCGGCATCTGCGGTGGCAGTATTGCTGTGGTCGAGTGGTTCATCCAAGACTTCTGCTGTGATTTGAATTTGAACAGAACCACCATCGGGTATGGTGCCAACATTCCAGGTCACGGTGCTCGTGCCGTCAAAAGTAGCGCCCTGGTCATTACTGATATACGCATATCCGTCACCCAACACATCTGTGAGTACTACGTTTTCTGCATCCAGGTTATTAGGATCGGGAAGATCATTAATAATGACGGTAAAAATAGCGGTATCTGGCGGGCAGAACTCCATTTCGCTAATGGTTTTAATAATTTCCAGTTCCGTACAGCCGACGATAATGTCATCATCAGAAAAGCTCGCAGTGGCGTCCAGAGCATTGGCAGCAGTTACAAGAACAGTATTACTGTGGTCTGCACTTTCTGGATTCACTGCAACGGTGATCAAGATTTGGACAGAACCGCCATCCGGTACACTTGGAATATTCCAAGTTAAAGTTTGAGTGCCGGAATTATATGTTGCTCCCTGATCATTTGAGATATACGTATAACCATTATTGATGACATCGGTCATTATAACCGATTGAGCCGATATACCATCGCCCTCCATAATGTCTTCTATAATGATAGTAAAGATCGCAGTATCCGGTGGACAAAACTGATCATCGGAAATGGTTTTTGTTACTTGTAGTTCTGTATTACAGATTTGTTTGGGGATATCGGAGAAAACTTCTTCCAAACCAGCAAAATCAGTAATAATAAAATCTGCTTCTTCGAACGGCGGGGGTGTTCCAGCAGGAGGACTATCCTGATCAAGTCCAGAAATATTCATTACATTGCTGATAAACCCGGAAAGCGTATCAACACCAACAACGTAAATATGTACACCATCCATTCTCAGCTTATTAGCTTCTACTATAGCGGTTGTGACTCCGCCACCAGTTGTGGGTAAGCCATCTGTAAAAAATACCACCAGTTCGGGGAGAGGCATCAGAGTTCCGGTTCGAGCCAATGCATCAGCCCAGTTTGTCAGTGGTGCACCGGAAGGAGGACCGAAAGTAGAAATATAAGTGGAGAAATCGCTGGAGTAAGCTCCAGCGGCGTCAACCGAGTTGTAGCCAGTGCTACCATTTATAGCGACATCTGTTGCGTTATTGCTAAATTCAATTACTGCTAAACTTGGCTCTGAACCTGGAACGGAGGAAGCTGTTAGCGCATCAACAAAAGCTTGAGCACCATCTCTTACTTCTGTTTCATTCCCAAAAATGGAGCCTGATTCATCCAAAATTAAGACAGCTCTTAATGGGCATTCAGACTGTAAGTCTGGGTTCCCCTCAACAGCTAGTACATTTAGATTATCCAGTGCAAATAACTCATTTGCTGCGTTATTGCGAAGACAAACAATAATTTGCAATGTTCTGCCCTGCAGGTTGGCGATTGACAAAGTAGCTCCACCAAAGTCATTTATTTTAGTGTGAATGTCATCACCTTCGTCTTCATAATTGGTAATCAAGGTAGTATCGCCATCCAGAACATATTTGATATCAATGTAATCGTCATCTTCCAGGAAATCATCGATAATTGAATCTAATTCAATCTCGCCTGATGTTCGGTTTCGGCTAAATACTTGACTAATATCCAGCGTGAAACCTATCGTTTCAAATTGGCTAATATCAATCGTTCGAGTTACAAAGCATATTTCAGTATTCAAATTAGAAGCAATCAATTGTCCTGAGGTTTGATCGGGACCCACAATTGTCCGGAAAAAACTGCTGTCACCAAGTGCACTAAAATCACCGGTAAGAATCCACTGTTCGTTCTGGGGTAGGTTAAACACCTCGCAAGTATTTGGTGCCATGCCACTACAGGGGCCTAGCACTCCTGCTCCCGCCTGGTCAAATGTTTCAGAATAAATAATGAATGGTTCTTGAGCCTGAGCTGTAGTAATGCTCCATAAAAAGGCAGGTAAAAAAAGCAGATGCAGCCACCTGCTGTGCATGTAGTCTGAAATGTAATGGAATCGCATAATAAAAAGTTGTTAGGGTTTAGGAATATAACATTATTAAAATCGAGCATACCTATATCGTTGATAGATGTAACACTGTGTTAGCATGCGATAAGGGGGGATACCGGAATCGGCTTTTTGAAAGTTCTTCGAGTTACAATTGAGGGAATTTTACTTTCAATCCAGTATAGTGTAAAAAAGAAGATTTTTGTGGATCTGCTGTTCGTATTCGAAGGTCAGATGTACAGAAAGAATGGTTCGTTTCACCAACTCCCAGGGTGCAGATTAGGGGAGTGGATTTAGTCCTCTAAGTCCTTTGTTCGTTTGGGGTACTGATTTACTTGTTGAGTCATTACGTCAAAAAAATACCATAAAAAGTATAATTCAAACCCAATATAAGAAAATAAAAGGAAATAGTATATAATTTATTAATTTATATTTTGTTTTAATCTGTATTTGTAAAATAAAAATACGTATAAAGAAGTTTCTGTGCGATAAAAAAACGCTACTCACCCGGCCGGGCAAGTAGCGTTTTGTGACAATCGTTTACTGAAGAAATCGCTGTAATTACAGTGGATTCTGAACGATATTCGGATTTGTGTTTAACTCATCTTGTGGGAATAACCATTCCCAATCTACACTCCCAGCCGGAATATCATATACCGCGATGATAGCTGCAAGGTGGTTAGGAATGCCATTTCTATTCAGTGGCAAATTCAAGCGTTTCAAATCAGTAAATCGGAAACCTTCTGCCCAGAGTTCTACTCTGCGGTTGAACATGATTTCATCAATTAAAGCTTGTCCGCTGTTAGTTGATAAAACATAATTCGGATCCCTATTGCTCACCAAAGTAAACAAAGCCTGACGGGCGCCATTTTCATCACCGCTTCTCGCCAATGCTTCCGCCTCAATCAGGTACATTTCGGCGGCACGCATCAGGGGTACATCTCCAATACTTAAGCTTGAGCTTGCAGCAAGGAATTTATTGTTCTGATAAGCAACCCTGGCTCCACCAGGCGGAACAGGCACCGAAGCACCAGTTTTATCCCAGCACTTTTTACGAATATCGGTGTTGGATATCGCTTCCCAAAGGTTAGCGTTGATGGCCCTTGGCTGCGTTCTAAGAACAGTAGAGTTGAAATTGGCAGAGATGTAAGCAAAGTAAGAGTAGAAGAAAGTATTATGGTCTGAAATCTGGCGACTTCCCCAAATCCATTCTGGATTAGTGATGTCATTGAAGCCAGACAGATAAGCGTTATTGTCCATTAAGGTAAAACCTTTTCTTGCTGCCGCTGCCGCGGTAGCTGCCACTGCCCAGTTTTGCTGTGTCAATGCTACACGTGCTTTGATACCTTGTGCTACACTCACATCCAAATTAGATTTGGCGGCAGAGCCACTTCTGGAATAACCTTCCAGAAGGACAATCGCTTGATCCAAATCCTGGTTTACTTGCGTGTAAACCTCTTCAACGGTAGCTCTCGGTTGACCTTCCAAAGTATTGGTCAATATCAGCGGTACACCTAACTGATTGTTAGGCTTGGCATTTGCATCATAACGCTTGCCCCACAGTTGTACCAGTTGAAAATGTGCCCAGGCGCGGTAAGCTAATGCCTGACCTTTAATAATGTCCCGGTCTGATTGAGCGCCAGGGGTGTTGTCAATACCGTTGATCAATACATTCGCATTAGCAATAATGCGATAATAGAAGCGATACACATACCTGGGATCACCATCATTTACATTGCGGTGATCTTGCCAACGCATAATTCCTACATAAGCAGTACTTCCGCCGGCGCGAGGGAATACAATGTCTTCGCCCAAATAATCACGGAAAAGATTGTTGGAGCCTTCGCCAGCTTGACCCTGCGCATCATACTGTACGTACATGATACGATGGATGCCATTCAGCGCTGCATAAGCGTTTCCTGTGCTTGCCAATGCATCGGTAGCAGAAACAGCCGTAGTGGGATATGTGTCCAGAAATTCTTTCTCACAGGAAGAAAAAATGAGCAGGACCGCTAAAGCTAATAAGCTATATTTCATTTTTTTCATGTCTGATAATTTAGAAATTTAAAGTAAAACCACCCGAAATCACTCTTGCCGGTGGATAGGCATTGGAAGTGATTCCTGAGAAAGCTTGCTGGTTATTCATCCCTTTTCTTTTAGAGAAAAAGGCAACGTTTTCTGCACCTACAAAAACCTGACCACCCTCCAATTTAATTCTGGAAGTGAAAGACTTAGGTAAATTGTAGCTTAGGCTTAGGTTGCGAATATTCAGGAAAGAAGCATCAATCAACCAGCGAGAGGAAGTAGCATTAAAGTCAACACCTCTACCGTTATCCATCCGGGGAACATTCGTTACTTGGCCTTCCGTCTGCCATCTGTTGAGGATGTCTTTATGTAATGCACCACCATAATTGCTGGTGGACATCAAAGACTGGTAAAGTGCGTCGTAAGTCAAACCGCCGATCTGGAATGTAAACAAACCACTGAGTGTAAAGCCTTTGAAAGAGAAGGTTGGGCTAAAGCTACCGTAAAAATCAGGGATAACCGAACCATTATATTCAAACTTGGCATTCGCAATGGCAGTAGTAACGGTGTCAATACCACCAGCAGCATTGGTAATAAACCTACGGTTGGCCGTAATTTCCTTATTATCAGCTACATATAAAGCTGCTCCATCGGAAGGATCTACACCGTAATAAGTACGCAGCCAATAATCAAAGATGGATTGTCCGACTGCATATTTCTTCGTACCTGTTACAAATTCCTGAACTGTTTCCGGCATCTTGGTGATCTTGTTTTCTACCGTCGAAACATTAATATTCAGATTCCAGGTAAAGTCACGCAGGCGTACGATGTCCATATTGAGGTTTGCTTCGATACCCCGGTTGTACATGGTAGCTGTATTCTGAGTAAGGGTCAGGGCACCACTTGATAAGGGTTGAGGTACAGCGAACAACAGATCGCGCGATTCGCGATTGTAATACTCGATCGAAGCATTGATGCGGTTTTTAAAAATAGAAAAGTCAACTCCGATGTCAAACTGTACGTTTTCTTCCCAAGTCAAGTTAGGGTTAAAGAAAGATGATTGACTTTGAACGATACCAGGTTCGTTGGCATTATTGGCAAATACATACAAACCTTGATAAGCATAAAAACCAATACCATCAGCTACACCAACTACACCATAAGAACTTCTCAATTTCAGTTGGTCAACCCAAGGCAGCTCTAAGAAATCCTCTTTGTGAAGATTCCAGGCTCCACCAACAGACCAGAAAGTACCCCATCTTGATTCTTCAGCAAATCGAGAATTTCCGTCGGCACGTAAACTTGCAGACAGTAAGTACTTTTCTTTGAAATTGTAATTTGCTCTGGAGAGGTAACTTTCAATTCTATATCTGTCCAATGCGGAAGTCAAAGAGTTGATCGTGGTAAAGTTGTTCAATTCAGAGTTGCCCGATAGTGATTGCCCTTGTTTGAAACCATTCACATCCGTGTCTTTCTGATTGTAACTTTCGTGACCAACCAGTACGTCAATACTGTGGTTTCCGAATTCGTTGTTGTAATTCAACAATTGGCTGGCAATGAAACCGGTAGAGCTTTGGAAGCGTCTGCGGCTTCTACCTGCAGGAGCACCATCACCCACAAGGGTATTCTCAAAGCTTTCATCACCCTGGTATTCAAAATCCACCGAAATATTATTCGTGAATTTGAAATTTTTCAGGAAAAAGAAGTCCGTTGCGGATCTTGCACTTACGGTCGTTCTGGTGAATAATTGTTCATTCAGTGTGGTTTCTGCTAAGGCATGACGTCCGGCAAAACCGCCGCTCGGGCGGTTAGGGATGCCAAGGCCTGAACTTCCAAGGTTTCCTAAATCCCAGAACCTTTGCCCTGTAGCAGGATCAATCAGATATTCACCGGTAGTCATATTATGAGCAAATACCGGATAAATAGGGCCGATGTTGCGGGAAAAGAAAAACGGGTTTACAAAACTGGTGCTACCACCATCCCTCGCTGTATTAGAAACAGAGTGGTTTCCGCCTAAGTTCAAGCCTGTTCTGATCCAGTCTTTTGGCTGTACATTTACGTTAAGTCTCGCGGTGTAGCGTTTGAAGTCGGTATTTAAAGTGTAACCGTCTTCTTGCAGATAACCAGCTGAAAGGAAGTAATCGAATTTGTCGGCGCCTCCACTGAAGTTAAGACCATAATCCTTGCGATCGCCGGCTCTCATGAGATCTTTTGTCCAATCGAGGTCATCTCCATAGATCAACTGCGCATTCGGATTGATTACGCCGTCAGGACTCACGATTGCGTTCGCAGGAACGTTGAAAGGATTGTAACCCAATTGGTCTGCAATACTTGTTCTGGAAGTCAAACCAGATGCAACCCGACCGGCAGAGTCTCTGGAAATACCGGTACCTGAAACTGGATATACCAGTGAATTCCGGTAAGATTCCCACATTACAGGGTAGTATTCAAAAGCATCTACTTTCTCATACTCTGGCAAACCGCGGCTGGCAAAACCTTGAGCAACTTTCAAAGAAACATTGTTTCTTCCTTTCTTACCCTTTTTGGTGGTGATGATCACCACACCGTTCGCAGCTCTTGAGCCATACAACGCAGTAGCAGAAGCATCTTTCAAAATACTGATGCTTTCCACATCATCCGGGTTGATGTTGGAAGTACCACCAATATAAGGCACACCATCTACCACGAATAAAGGCTCTGAAGTTGCATTGATGGAGCCGAAACCTCTAATGCGGATAGACAGACCAGAACCTGGCTGACCATTCGCCGTTTGGGTAACTACCCCTGGTACTGCACCTTCAATAACCGTCGTAACGTTGTTAACAGGTCTTTTGGAAATAGATTCAGATTTAATGCTACCTACCGAGCCTGTTAAAGCTTCTTTCCGAGTAGTACCATAAGCAGTTACAACTACTTCATCCAGTAAGGTAGATTGATCTGAAAGGCTAATTTGCAGGAAAGTGCTGCTTCCTACAACTACCTCTTGCGTAGAAAAACCTGTGTAGCTGAAAACCAGAACGGTGTTCTGATCCGGAACCTGGATATCAAAGTTGCCATCTACGTCGGTAGCAGTACCGAAAGTGGTTCCTTTGATCAAAACCGTAACGCCGATTAATGGCTCCCCACCGGCAGATTTGACATTACCACGTACCTGGGTTTGCCCCATGGCGGTAAAGGACAAGCATAGTAGCGCAGCAAGCACTACGAAAGCTGTCAAGTCGAGCTTAACTTTCATAAACAAGTTGAATTAGTGAGTAAAAAATAAATTAATACTGGGTTCTTCAGTATAATCCAAAAACCCGGCAGACAGCACTGTAGCCATCTGCCGGGTTTTTTGGATCAAACTCATTTTTAATCGGCGAAAGATAGATCAATTTTCAAAAAGTAGTAGTTAAATTTTTTTCAGTGAAGAATTAGCAGGTTTTGACAAAATAAGAAGGTGTAAAAAATGCAGCATAAGATATTGGAATCCAATTCTTTAGAAGGGTTGAGTGCGGCGTGATCGTTGGGCTGAAAACTATTTTCTGTCCCCTTTTATTTGTTATTGTTCGTTTTTAGGTCAGAAGGCGAATGTAAATCGCCCTCTGACACTTTTCAAAATTTATTCTATAATCAATGATTTTGCTTTTATACCTGTCTCCGAACGAATCACCACCCAATATTGACCGGCAGCAATTCCGCGTACGTCGAGCTTGAGCCTATGTCCACCGCTAGAGAGGCCGCGGTTTGGAAAAGTTCTCATAATTTTACCATCATTACTGAAAAGCTTAATTTGCAAATCCATTGGTCGTTGCAATTCAACATCCAAAGTCGCAATATCTTTGGCAGGGTTGGGGAAAACAGCTGCTACCTGAAGCGGGTTGGAAACTGAAATTACATCATCAACATCCGTGGTTTGACCTTCGCCAAGCGGGATCAAAGTAGTGAAAATTTCGATATTGCCATCATTGGTGCGCCCGTCTGCCCAGAAGGGGAGGGCATATCCATTGGTAGCCACCACCTGCGTGTACTCGCCTACGCCGAAATTGCCGTTCGCCTGACCAATCACCGAGAAATCGCTGGCTTCTGAAGATACCGAGAAATCTTCTTCAAAAGTATTGCCCCCGTCTTTGGAAATGGTCATATAATATTGTGTCATCAAGTTATTCACGTCATCGCGGCGGTCGTACCAGGTGATAATCACATTTCCCAGGTCGTTGATCGCTAAACTTGGGAAGAATTGATGCGTATTTGCATCCCCGTTATTATTCAGGATGATCGGCGAAGTCCAGGTTTTACCGCCATCTTCTGATTTTGAAAAATAGACGTCTAAGCCCGCAGTTTGCTGCGTTACAATTCCATCGGCGGTCCAGACGGCGTACAAATTGCCGTTGGTTTCACTGCCCGACCGGTCCACCCGCAGGTGCGGACAAGGATACACGCGATTGGGGTCGATGCCCACGATATCGCAGTCCTCATCTGAACCCGGAGGAAAGCACTGTAAATGCAGGCTAGAAATTTTTACAGGATCGGAAAAACTCACGCCACCATCGGTCGATTTACAATGGTACAAACTCAGCACCTCATCTTCAATGGTAGCGCCGGCAAACATCAAGTGCACTGTACCTTGCACATCTACGTCGATACTGGTGAATTGCGCAAAAGCAATTTCCTCGGGCGTTACATCTACCGCTGCGCTAAAAGTTTCGCTGTTGGAGCGCTTGGTTTTTACAAAAATATTGTAGGAAGTATCAATAGAATTGAGATAAGCATAAGCCACATATATATTGCCTTTGTGCTGCTCGCTGTACAAATCGGAGGCCAACCATTCTTTATCCGGCAAGAAACCTGCCGAAGCGGTAATGTCTTCTAGTTCACCTTCATCCAATAGGGATGCCTGGCGTTTCCAGGTGGTGCCGCCGTCTCTTGAGATAGCCCAGTGTAATTGCGCCTTGATCTTGAAATCCAGCCCAATGGAAAGCGTGAGCCAGCTCAGATAAGCCACGCCTTTGTCGTCAAATACGATGATCGGATCGCCACCCCCGGCAATGAGGGTGAACCCCGTCAGGTCATTGGCGCCGTTGAATTCACTGAGTTTCCAAGTTTGTCCAAAGTCTTTGGTATAATAAATAGGAAAAGTAAGTGTTGAAAGAATATTCTCACCATCAAATTTCATGGCTGCCACGATAATGTTATTGCTATCCGAAGGGTTGATCGCGGCGTGAATTTCCGATTCGGTTTCTTCGCTGGCGCTGATAGCACTGTCGGCAGAACGGGCACGCAGTGTTTGTTCGGTCGAGGCAGCATTGGTCTGGGGCGAATGGTTTCGCAGCAACTCCATTCCCTCATACATGTCCGCTTCGGTCATTTTCATTTTGTTTTGCAATGACTTGCGAATCAGCTCATTAACGCGCTGTTTGTTGAATTTTTGCGCTTGTAAGGGTAATAACATTACACAACAAAAAGCGAGTGTAATAACGGTTTTCAGGCTAATAGAAAAACGATTCATACGATTGGATTTTAATGTGAAAAAGCAATACAATCAAGGCATTAGCAAAAGCCAAGGCTCAATAAGGGCACTTTAAAATCATGAAGGTAAAATTGGAGATAAGTAGAAATGTGCTATTGGAAAGCTGACGTATAATTATTGTTGCTGATGCAAAGATACACATCGAATTGAAAATGCAAAGTTTTGGAACGTCTGATAAACGTCAAATTGGGGGATAGGAGGTATCGGTGAACGGTGAGATGGAATAATTCTAAAATTTTGAAAACCCTGCTTCTGACGGAGGGAAAAGAAAAATCCGGCTACAACAAGCATGCTATAACCGGATTTTATTATTTATAAACTGCTGAATAATAAGAATCAGCAATCGAAATTTTCAAATTACTTCACAACCAGGTTTACTTCCAGGTCGAATTCATCGTAGATGGTTTTATCGCCCAGATTGTCGAAGAAGCTGCCAGAACCATAGCGTACATCATACTCGGAGCGGTCGATCTTGATGTTGGCAACAGCCAGTTTCTTGCCGTCCTTCTCGGTGATTTTCGCGTCGAAAGTGATTGGCTTGGTGGTTGACTTGATGGTCAGGTCGCCCTTAATACGATACTCGTTCGGCTTCGCCTCAGCGGCACGGGTAATCACGAATTTTGCAGTCGGATACTTCGCTACGCCAAAGAAGTCGTCAGATTTCAGGTGCCCGGTCAGTTTCTCCGCGCTACCGCCTTGCAGGTCTTCTACCTTGATGCTATTCATATCAATTTCGAAGCTACCTCCGGTCAATTTACCGTCTTCAAATTTCAGGTCGCCATTTTTCAGCATTACCTTACCATAGTGCTGGCCGGTTACTTTATAACCTTTCCAGTTGATGTAGCTTGAAGCGGTATCAACGCTGTAAGTCACAACAGCTGTAGTGAATGCCAAAGTGCCGATTGCGAACATCGCAACTAATGTCAAAATTGCAGAAGTGTTTTTCATGTTTAAATTGCTTTTATTTTTTTGTTTAATCAAACACTGGCACAAAATTAAAGTTTAAACATCGAATGTCAATGTTTAATATCTTATTTAAGATTTTTTTAACCTCTGATCTTATCCAGCAACTTATTTAACTGGGATGCTTCTGAAGTGCTGAGGTTAGACAAATTAGATCGGATATTTTTTTCTATATCGTGCGAAGCTTTTTCTAATAATTCCAGTCCCCGAGGGGTGATGCTCACATTGACTTTGCGGCGATCATCCTCGCTGGCTTCACGTTTTAACAGACCTTTTTGCTTAAGTTTTTCCACCAGTCTGGACGCGTTCGACATTTTGTCGATCATGCGTTCGGTAAGTATTTTAACGGAGGCCGGCTCCGGATGCATTCCCCGGAGTATTCTGAGAATATTAAATTGCTGGGGCGAAATGTTATAGGATTTTAGCAGTTTTGTCGTCTGCAAATTCAGCCATGATGCAGTAAAAAGTACATTTATATGCACTTTATGATACTCGCTTTGGAATTTTTCCTGCTGTATTTCCTGTTCCAATTTCATAGGCTAAGTTATGAGTTCATCATAATCGAAATCCTAAACCATAGAAATGGCAACATGTTTAAGGTTTTTGCGAATTTTTATGATTTGGTAGCAAGCTTTTAGGATTTTATATAAAAAAGTTCGTAGCAGTTTTCTGATTATTAATAATAAATTTGTTCACACAATAAAATAACCGATTGTAATCATGAAGATTCTTATCATTGGCGGGGGAAATATGGGTACCACCTATGCCCAGAGCTTTCTGCGTTCGCACATTGCCAGCAAAGAGGCCATGATGATTTTGGAAAAATCACCTGAAAAAGCTGCCGAGTTGAGTAAAAAAGACATCGGCAAGGTATTTGGAAACCCCGAAGATTGCCTGGATAAAGCCGACCTTATTATATTGGCCGTAAAACCCCAGGATACAACTGCGCTCTTTCAGTCACTTCGCCCACTTGTCGATTCCCAACAGGTCTTTCTTTCCATTATGGCGGGTGTAAAAATCAGCACCATCCGGGAGGCACTTGGGGTGAGCAAAGTCATCCGCGCGATGCCCAATCTGCCGGCTCAAATCGGGATGGGGATGACGGCATTTACTTCTTCCGATGATGTCACCCGCATCGAGTTGGTCACCGTGCAAAACCTGCTGAATACCACCGGCAAAACGGTTTATGTAGAACAGGAATCCGCGATTGACGCGGCTACGGCGATCTCGGGTAGTGGCCCGGCCTACGTCTGGTTTTTTATGGATGCCCTCATGGAAGGTGCGCGCGCCATGGGGTTCAATGAGCCAGAAGCCGAGCTGCTGGTTAGTCAAACCTTTTTTGGAGCGGTGGAATTGTACCGGGCTACCAGCTTGTCTTGCCAGGAATGGATCGACCGGGTAAGCTCGCGTGGGGGCACCACTGAAGCGGCCTTAAAAAGTTATCATGAAAATGCAGTGCATCAGGATATTATCGCCGGGGCAATGGCGGCCCTGCGCCGGGCGGAGGAACTGGGTAAAAGCGAATAATTCGGAAATTGCAATTTTTTTGATAGTCAGCAGTGTTACAAATGATTGAAAATAGGAAGTTTACACAACCTACATATGCAGAATTTAATCATTTTTTGTAACTTCCTACGCTGAATCTGAAATTTTCAACCGAACAAATGGACAAACAACAGGTCATAAAATCCGTCAAAAAACTGGTCGGCGATGCGGAATTGGAGAAAGCGCTGGAAGAACTGATTGCTTTTCTGGATCAGGATGATAAATACGATGCGTTAAAAAATGCCGCATTGCAAGCCTTGTCGCAATTGCGCAAAACCAAGAAAGATGAGTCTTTGGGCATCATCAGTTTTGACAATGCCAAGCTCAATTACAACCAAGTTACCCATCAAACGCTCAATATCGTCGATTTGCTGGAAGAAGGCAAAACAAAACTGGAACAATATCAGGTGCCGGCAAAACGGCGCTGGCTTGCCATGATTGTGGCTTTCTTGATCGTGGGTGCAGTAAGCGTAGCGGTTTTTCGATGGGTTTCCAATCGTTCCGGCGGAAAAGCTCAAGCGGCCAGTGCTTGTCCGGCCTACAAACCAGCGTCCGAATTTAATATGCTTGTTTTTCCGTTTCAGCAGTTTGGCGGTGTAAAAGTGAACGCCGACCGTGCCATTGTGATTGATTTGGCACGCTTGAGCCAAAATTATCAGCTGAATACCGATGTGGCGCTTTACGAGGCAAAGTCGGAAGATATCAACAGCAATCCCGCCAATCTGAGCGAAGCCACCGAAATCGGGCAGAATTGTAATGCGCAACTGGTCATCATCGGTACGGAAGAGAAGCTGCGGGACAGTTTCAGAATAATTACAGAGTATAAGTTTCTATCTCTGAAAGAGCATTTTGAGCTGAAGAAATTAAAAATTGACGAAAGAAGTGAGGTAAATACGGTAGATGCGATTTCCAGTATTACCACACAGGGCGTGGTAACCAATCCGATCAAGCAGACCATTTTATTATTGTTTGGAGTGGTTGCTTACAATATGAATGACAAAGATGCGGCTATTGCTTCGCTCGAACTGGCGGAAGTGACCGATTCTGCGAGTACGTTGCTCAAAGGAATGGTGCTGGGCGACAGCTATCTGGAGCAGGGAAAAACCAATGAAGCACTGGAATCTTATAATAAGGTGTTGGAACGACATCCTAATTATGCCTTGGCCCTGCAAAACCGCGCAGCTATTTATTTTCAAAAAGGTGATTATATGGAAGCCGCCAGCGATCTAACCACCCGTATCGAAGCGAATCCTAAAGACGCCGAAGCACTGGAGCAACGGGGTACTGTTTTCCTGAAAGTAGAACAGTTGGATAAAGCCAAAAAAGACTTGCTGAAAGCCAGGGAATTACAACCCACCGATAAAAATATTCTGGATAAACTGAGGCGGCTGGATGTCAAAGTGGAAGAACAACGGGAATTGAAAAAAGATGCAGAACGCCAACTCCAGGCTGATCCTGATGATGTAAACGCCCTGAATCAGCGAGCCACAGCCAGCAAAAACCTGGGCGACTATCGCGTGGCGGTGCAAACGGCCGAAAAAGTATTAAAACAGGATCCTAAAAACACCGAAGCGCTGTCCACCATCGTAGAGTCTGCGCAAGAGCTGAACCGCCCGGATTTATTGAGGAATATCCTGGATCGGATCAAACGTTCGGATGTGAATACCGAGCAGCTCAAGAGTACGTCGCCGACTTTTTACCGCTTGCAAAAACTTGATACTGCAGTGATTAGAAGGCAATAACTGAATGGTATGAAGTAGATCAATGCAAGTAAGTGTTTCTGGAAACTTGCAGATTGATTACCCGGCAATAACATGACATTCCGTAATGCGTACCAATCGCAGTTTTTTTAAAATTTTGTGACAAGCGCTTAACTTAGATTAGTTTATTCAGTCTTATATTTACTATTCTTTTTACCAGCGCGTTTCTTGCCATTTTATGACTTTTGAGTGATGGCAATAAGGCTGGCAAATTTGGTTTCCACGTGGAATATTTGGATACACAACCACCTAAAAAGTTGACCTAATAAACTTTAAAGGTTCATTTAATTGTTTAATGCCCATAATTTTAATGAAGTAAGTGCCCGTTGGTAAATCCGCTGTTTCAATCGGAATTTTGTTACTCCCTTTTTCGATCA
>CAZGAU010000036.1:0-38167 GCA_964523725.1 uncultured Saprospiraceae bacterium | reverse complement strand
TGAAAGCGGTAAATGTTTTATAAAAAATCAGACCTGACTGGTTTTGATGAACTAGCCAGGTCTGATGTAACGGTTATCGGATTAACGTTACATCTCCACTGAAGGTTTTATCACCACTCGCAAATCGCAGAATGATCTGATATACATACACATCCGAAGGCGCTGGATTTCCATTTTGGGTACCATCCCAGCCTCTGCCGGGATCGCCATTATCATATACCAATTGTCCCCAGCGATTGAAAACTCTAAACTGGATAATATCTACCGGTACAGCTACGATAAAATTAAAGAAATCGTTACGTCCATCCCCATTAGGCGTGAATGCATTGGGTATCTTTACTTCCGGTTCTTCCAGGGTAACCGATACATTGCCAGTCGTTACACAACCACCAGGCGCAGTAATTCGTACTTCGTAAACCGTAGGCGTCACCGTTGGCTGGTGAGTTATCTGTGGTACATTTCCACTAATAGATTGACCATTTGCCGTCCAGGCATAAGTTGCGCCGGGAGGATTGGCTGGAGTTGTCTCAACACTAACGGTTACCACTTGCCCAAAGAATAGTGTGGTCGTATCAGGTTCAACAGTTATACGGTTAATAACCACTGCTTCATTCACTTCTACAAAAACGGTTTTGGTAACAACACCGCAATTATCGCCATACACATAGACCAGTTCAAATTCTGTATCCTGCGTGAGATTCGTTACAGTAATGCTCGCCCCACCTCTGGTTTGTCCGTTCCAACGCCACAAAAATGTTTCGTTTACACCGGCTGGAGCCGTACCATCAGCAGTGAGGGTAACTGATTCACCGCGACAAATTGCTTGATCTTGCGAAACCGTCACATCTGCCGGTTGTACCACCGTTATTGTAATATCTCCTTGTACAGGATCGCAGCCGCCCGCTTGTGCGACAACTTGATAACGAGTAGTTTGTGTTGGCGTTACAACCAATCTTGGGTCAGTGCTGGAGAAACCGGGAATATCCGGTGACGTCCAGGTATAGGTGATGCCAGGCGTGGAAGCAAAATTCAATTGAATGGATTCTCCCTGACATATCACGGGTTGGGTATTTAATTGCAAGACCGGCTGAGGGAATATATTCACCGTGGCCGAAGCTTCTCCAGGACAACCTTCATATTCGGCTTTTAGGGTAAACGCAGTGGTAGAAATCACGGAGGCCGTCGGTTCAAAACACTCGGTACAACTTAGTCCAGTTGCGGGTTCCCACATGGGTTTGGTCACGCCATCGGGCATGCGGTTGACGCGGAATTGCACGGGTTCACCCGGGCAAACGGTTGTGTCTGAAGGAATGATCTCCAAAATCGGGATGGGATTGACCGTCACATCTGCATAAGTCGTATCCACACACACGCCGTTGGTCGTGATCCGGTAGTATTGTGTGGTGGTATCCGGTTGGATCACCATATTGTACAGAGAATCAGGCGTTTGCTGACCTTGTCCGACCCATTGAAAATCGATTTCCATAAAATCTTTCGGTTCATATAAAGGCGACTTGAGAATGACCAAACTACCCTGACAAATGGTCGTATCGCCCGGCATAATCGACAGATCACCCGGCAGTGAGTCCACTAAGACGACCACGGAATCAACCCGAATACAATCATCTACCCGAACGGTGGCGTAGTAAGTCGTTTTGGTTTCAGGTTTTGCAATTACATTCAAACCAGTCGTGTCGCTCAGGGAACCGTTATTCGGCGACCAGATTACCTGTGCACCTTGAGGTACGACCAAGGCGGAGAAGTTAATTTCTGCCCCCCGGCAAATACGAATGGTATCAATAGACTGACTGTCGGTCAATATTTCTATATCAATCGGGGTAATATCCACCTGTACCGTATCAGTAATTTCACAGGCGCCCCGGGTCGCAGTAAGGATATAACTTCCTGGGGAAGTCGGGAATGCCAGTGTGTTTGGATTAGAGGGATTGTCAATGGTGGCTGGTCCTGTCCAGCGATAATTCACATTATCTTCTATTTCATTGAATCCTAATCGAATAGGTTGTTCCTGGCAGACCGCAGTATCTGTAGCCACCTGCAATATTGGAGGAATAGAAACAGACACTACTACACTATCGAGTTTCGAAATGGGGCAAGCGGCATTACCGGCCATGAGAAAATAAGTTGTCTTTTGCTGAGGCGTAACTTGAGGGTTCGCTTCATTGGAGGTAAATCCATCAGGTACCGAGCTCCAATCATAGGTTGTACCGGCAAAAGGATTTCCGCCCAGATTGATATCTTCACCTAGGCAAATGGTTGTGTCTGCGGCAATCTCGTACTGAGCCGCCTCTTCCGGTCTTACCGTGATGATCACCGTATCTCTTGGTGTGCAAATAGGCGCGTTCAAGACCACCGTTACCTGATAAGTTCCCGGAGTAGTTGCAGTTACTATGGGTGTCGGGCAATCTGTGCAGCTAAAGCTAATACCCGCGGGCACAGTCCATTCATAAGTTGCATCATTGAAGGTTTCCCCGGCGATAATATCAAATTGTTCGTTCCGGCAAACGGTTACATCCGGCCCGGCATTGACATTGTACACGTCCACATTGATGCTGATGGTATCATTATAACAAACCGCATCTACCAGGGCTTGATAGGTTGTGTTTTTGGTCGGTGTTGCCACCGGATTCGGACAATTGGTACAGGAAAGTGTATTGGTATCATTCAGCCAGGTGATGGCGTCAATCGGGCTATCGATAGAAAGCTGAACCGATTCACCAAGGCAAATAGCCGTATCACTAACCTCGACTGTGGTCGTCAGTCTGGAAATTACCGGAGGACTGGATGGCGACCAATCCACAATTACACCGTCTTCTTCAATAAAACCCGACCAGTCATTGATCAGAACTACGTAAACCTCCCCATTTCGTGCAGGAATCGTACGGACAAAATCATCGCCGTCTGGTCCAGGGGTATCATCACAATCGTATTCGTCGGTCACCGGGGTATTGAAAACCGGGTGGCGATTAGCCAGTCCCGTAGCGCCGGGCGTTGGCGACCATGAGCTTCTAATCGGCTGATTATTTCTTATAAAATCGATCACCTCATCCTTATTGTCGCAAACTTCTTCCTGGGTAAAAGGTCCCCAGACATTGAAATCGAGGTCAGATTGAATGCTCGGATCGGCGCTGTCCAAAATAAAACCAAAAGGTCCGTCGGCATTAGCCTGAATGGTAAACCAGTAAAAGTTAGGTTCCAAGCCAAAGCCCAGCCAGCAGCCGTTATTCACATCTCTTTCGAGTTCCATATCCTGGAAACCAGGCTCAAAATTAAAGACCGTGGGCAAACCGTCTTCCCGGGCACAGCCGTTGAGCGGATTACAAAGTGCATCCACCAAAGCCGGCGAAATGGAGCAGGTAGTTTCTTCTATCCTCAAATCAAAAGGGGTGCAGCCGCTACCATTTGCTACTACTATATAATAAGTGCCTGCTTCCTGCACATTGGCGGAATTGATGATCCCCCCGGGCGCCCTGGCCACGCAGGTAGTTCCCGGATCCGACGGCGGACCGTCCAGGATCAGAACGCCCGTACCGGCATTCGCACCCAGCACTTCTACACTGATGCAAGTACCGCCGGGCGCATTGTAAGTAAAGACGTACTCTGGTCCATTTAAGAATTCTTCATTAAAACAAGGCGTATCTGATAAAGTCGAGGCGGATAAACAAGTAGAAAACCCGCTTTGTATAAATGGTAAATTGGTAATTTCAGTTGGATTATCAAAACTGCGGTTTTCGCAAGCGTCCGGCAAACAACGCCAGGTCAATTCAAAACCAGTATCGGTGATTAGAAAATCTGACTCAAATCTTATAGTAATACATTCACTTCGCGCCTGAATTTTAAATGACGTCCCCGGGCTTTGCCCATATACCCGGCTAATCAGCGGAGCAGAAGTATTTGAACCCGCATAAAAACTTAAGAAATCACCGAATATATCCAATAATGGTTCTTCAATTCCATAATCGACCAGATCGATTTCAATGCAGGAATTAGGTTGGGAAGGGCAAATCGTAAACGTCAAGTCCTCAAAATTTCTGTAATTGCCATCTGGTCCACCCGAATCGTATAGTGTTCCGAAACAGGCTGTAGAACCAGTCGCATCACCCATATTGATTGCAGGTTGCAGCACATCAATACACAGCGAAAAATCGCCGGCATTAGAAGCCGCAGTGGCGGAATAGTCATTAATTCTGACAAAATAAGTCACCCCTCCGCTGAGTCCTTCTACATCCAGCTTGACCTGATTGGACCCGGTTGGAGCCGAGACACAACCAATCTCCGACAAGCCATTTGTAGTGCAATCGCCCCGATACAAGGCAATCTGAGGATTGCTAATTGATTTTGTATTCGGGCCGCTGGCGGTACCTTGCAAGAAAATAGTTACATCGGGGATTTCCGATGGGATTGTAAAGGTGAACCAGACATCTCGCTGAGTAGTGCCGCCATTGAAACAGGTAGGCGCATTGCGTGTGCCAATATTCGAAGCAGTAGCACCCACGTTGGAATAGATGGTATTATCGCAAGCAGGAAGGTTTCCTAAGGTAACCGGGGCATTGCAGTCATCATTGGCAGGTTGGGCAAAAGATAGTGTTCCGAGAATCATGCCTAATATCAGCGTAAAAAGTGATCTCATCCTTTGTTTTTTCGTTTGGAATAAAGAACTATAACCAGAGAATTGACCAAAAATAAGCAAAATTTATGCCCAAGGCGTTTCTTTATAACAATTTTCTTTGCGAAGGCATCATTTCGCTAACCAAACGACAAAAAAGCGCTAAAAACAAAATGCTGATAACCGTCAACAGACAAATTACCAGCATTTTATCATAATCGTATTAATTCCTGTAAATCAATATTTTACAAAGTCCGCCACTCGTCCAATTAAATCCGGATTTTTCATCAAACGGTAATGGCCAAGACCTTCTGTGACCAGCAAAGTAGCATTTTCCCAGGCTTCGTAAATGGTTTCCGAGGTTGTAAAAGGCACCACCCTATCCTGTCGGTCATGCACCAGTAAGGCTTCTTTCGCTCGGACACGCTCATAAGCCTGGCTCACATCTGCAGAATGAATCGGCGCTGCCAAAATATTTTCGATGATTTTAAAGAATTCTTTGGCAACTGATTTGGGCAGTTTTAGTGTTCGGATCGTTTGTTCTAATACTCTCTGAATACTGTTCGGCACGGCGATCAGCACTAGTTTTTCAATTTCAATTGGAGTCTTGGCATTAGCCAGGGCATAAACCGTGGAAGCCCCACCAAATGAGTGTGCTATAATGCCATGCACTTTGCCAATCTGTCGAATTGCAGCCTGAACAGCTCCACTAAAATGAACCAAATTGGTGCGCTTTCCACCGGAATTACCGTGCGCCGGGCCATCAAATGCGACCACCCGGTACCCCTGCTCCACCAAACTCGGCACAAAAGTGCGCAAAGCCGTACCGCGTGATTCCCAGCCATGCACGAGTAAGATAGTCTGCTCTCCCCTGCCCCATTCGTAGCCTTTGAGAATTTGCTTGCCGTATAAAAATTCGAACATGCGCGCCGATTCCAGGATTTCGTCCGAAACCTTGTGGTAAGCCCTCCTTTGAGGTGTGGAGAAAAGCCGGATGGCTATCTTCGCGGCAAAGGCCGGGAATATTGGGCCTATTGTTTTGAAGCCGAATTGCACTAGTTTCAAGAGCAAAGGCTCGGAAGAAGGTTTGTGATTATCCGGATTCCGGTCAATATGATCGGTCTGTAATGTTTCAATTCTTTTGGTGATGGTCATTGTATCCATTAATTGGGTGATTTTATGGCTGAAGTGTATCAATCATTTCAAAGAGTTGCTCGCTCATCGTATTGAAATAGCGAATGTCCCGGTAAAGCCGAGCCAGCAAAATTGCACCTTCCAGCGTAGCGATGAAGCGCACCGAGAATGCCTGTACATCGGTATCCTGTTTTACTTCCCCCCGCTCTACGCCACGTTGCAACACATAGGCGATACTTTGCTCCCACTCACGCAGGGCTGCTTTCACACGTTCCCGCAATACGGGGTTGCTGTCATCGGCTTCCACGGCGGTATTCTGGATCGGGCAGCCACCTTCAATCGGTGGATTAAAAATCCGTTTCTGATAAAAATGTACAACTGCGCGAAGTTTGTCTAGCACGTGAGGATGGGCTTTGGTACACTGCTTGATCTCCTGAGCTACGGTTTCTACAGAATGCTCGAAGGCGGCCAGCGCAATTTCTTCCTTGCTTTTAAAATTGCCATATACCCCACCCTTCGACAGGCCGGTCGCCTGCAAGATATCATCCATTGAAGTGCCTGCATAACCTTTCTGATTAAACAGATTGGCCGCTTGCTCTACAATAAACATCCGGGTTCTTTCCGATTTTGATAAAGCTTCTTTTGTCAATGGGTTGAAATATTTTTTACAAAAATAAACCAATCGGTCTAAATTTACAAACCAACCGGTCGGTTTTTTGAAAAAAGTTTGAGAAATCATAACATTTGTCTAAAATTGAGACTTCAAATCAAAACCGAAATATTGAAACAAATTTTCCTACATACCGGCAGTAACCTGGGTAATCGCAAACAAAACCTGCAACATGCCCTGGAATTGATTGAAGCCGAAATTGGACCGATTGTGCAAGCTTCCAATATATACTGGACCGAAGCTTGGGGTATTGAAGAACAACCCGATTTTTTGAATCAGGCGGTTGAAGCACGCACCGATCTGGAGCCAGTACAATTGCTTGAAAAAATCTTGTGGATCGAACAAAAAATGGGGCGCGAGCGGCGTATCAAATGGGGCGAAAGATTGATCGATATTGATATCTTGTTTTATGAAGATCAAATCATACAGACTGAAAATCTGACTGTCCCCCACCCTTTTATGCAGGAGCGCAATTTTGTGCTGGCGCCTCTGGCAGAGATCGCACCTGATTTTGAGCATCCTGTTTTTGAGAAAACGGTGGAGGAATTGTTTATAAATTCAAAGGATTATCTTGTGGTGAAAATTTTAACTGAGTAAAATATTTTTACAGAAAGTGAGTAAACCTTTTCCTTATAATTTCATAGCCATTGAAGGAAATATTGGCGCAGGCAAAACCACGCTATGCCATATGCTGGCAGAAGATTATGGCTGTAGGCTGGTGCTGGAGCGTTTCGCAGAAAACCCTTTCCTGCCCTATTTCTATGAAAGTCCGGAGCGCTATGCTTTCCCGGTAGAGCTGTTTTTCATGACTGAGCGGCACAAGCAATTACAGGAAGAACTGGCGCAACAGAGCCTTTTTGAGCAATTTATTGTGTCGGATTATTTTTTTCTGAAAACCCTGCTTTTTGCCAAAAATAACCTGAACGAAGAAGAATATCGCCTGTTTCAGCGGCTGTTCCACATTCTGAACGCTTCTTTTCCCAAACCGGAGTTACTGGTGTACCTGCATCGTCCTGTGCCTAATCTTTTACAAAATATTCAGAAACGCGGCAGGGGCTTCGAACAAGATATTTCCGCAGATTATCTCTCTCAAATTCAGCACACCTATTTCGAATTTTTTAAGGCTGAAAAGTCGTTGCCAATTTTAATTTTGGAAATAGAAGACATTGATTTTCAGCTCAATAAAGAAATGTACAACAAAATTACAGATTTAATGAAACAATCATATTTACCTGGAAATCAAAAAATTAAACTCCGATAAGCAGGCTCCGCGAAATAATTTCAATTAATCGGCGAAAATAAAAACATTCTGAGGGGGTGTGACGTCTTTACAATATAGAGTCATTATTGGACAAAATAATATTTCGTCATGACCATTAACATTCCCTCCTCGAATCAGAAACGCGTCGTTATAGTCGGCGGCGGCTTTGCCGGGCTTACTTTAGCGCGGAAACTGGCAGAAAAAGATTATCAGATCGTACTGATTGACAAGAATAATTACCACCAATTTCAACCTTTATTTTATCAGGTTGCAATGTCGGGTCTGGAGCCAAGCTCGATTGTTTTCCCACTGCGGAAGTTATTTCAGCACAAGAAGAATGTGTTTATTCGCATGGCGGAAGTACAAGCGGTTGACCCTGAATCTAATATGATACAGACTACCTTGGGCGACCTTAGGTACGATTACCTTGTGCTTGCGATGGGCGCAGACACCAACTTTTTTGGTAATGAGAAAATTGCTAATAAGGCGATCCCAATGAAAACTGTTTCGGAGGCACTTTATTTGCGCAATCGGATTCTGAACGACTATGAAAAAGCGCTGACTACCAGAGACATAGATAAACGTCAGGGGTTATTGGATATCGTAGTCGTAGGTGGTGGCCCAACCGGCGTAGAGGTAGCGGGATCGCTCGCAGAGATGAAAAAATTTATCCTGCCCAAGGACTATCCGGAATTAGACCTGGCAGAAATTGACATCTACCTGATCGAGGGATTGCCGGAGTTGTTGAATACCATGTCAAAACAGGCGTCTGATCACGCTTTAAAATTCCTCAATGAATTGGGTGTAAAGGTCAAACTGGAAACTTTTGTAACCGATTTTGACGGGGAATGGGTAACGATGAATGACGACACCAGGATCAGAGCCAACAAGGTGATCTGGGCTGCCGGTGTAAAAGGTAATAAAATTAAAGGGCTGAACGAGGACGTTATTGTAAAGGGTAACCGCCTGAAAGTGAATCGTTTTAATCAAGTTGAAGGTCACGAGAATATTTTTGCGATTGGAGATATTGCCTATATGACCGAAGAAAATTACCCCAAAGGGCATCCACAGGTGGCTCAGGTAGCCATTCAACATGCCGAACAATTATATGATAATTTCGTTCGGGAATTAAAAGGTAAAAAAAGGAAAGAGTTTTCATACATCGATAAGGGTTCTATGGCTACAGTAGGTCGGCACCTCGCTGTTGTGGATTTGCCATTCTGGCGTTTTCAGGGAGCTTTTGCCTGGTTTGTCTGGATGTTTGTGCACTTGTTTCAGCTCCTAGGTGTAAAGAATAAGCTGTTCGTCTTTATCAACTGGGTTTGGAATTATTTTACATACGATCAGGCGCTTCGCCTTATCATTCGCCCAAAAGTACCAAAAGGTCAGACCGAAGGCACGCCACAAGTGGTAGAAGAGGTCATTCAACATTAACTACTTTACAGTGGACAGTTCACAGTAGGCAGTAACCCTAATGACTGCCTACTGCAAACTGCCAGCTTTTCAAGGCTTGCCCAAGGTTTTCACCATAATTTGGGATAAGTTCGCCACTTCTTTGTTGATGGCAGCAATCTGTTTAGTGACCATTTCATCGTGTAAACTCATCGCTGTTGCCGTTTCCTCTTTCAATTCATTGACCCTCTCCACCTGCTGACTTGCCGGACGGGCAGTTGCACCTGCAATGGCGAACATCAGAGAACGAATTTCTTCGCGAAGCTCGGGCCGTTGGCGATAATTCATGCCCGGGGGCGGCATGCGTAGCAAATCCTGCAATGCCTTCGCATCTCCGATTGCTTCATCAATCAAAGTAATCGTGGCTTTATTTTTCTCCTTATCCGGCACGTCGCGCAGTTTCTTTTTCAAATCGCCCAGTTGTTCGATGATTTTATCTGTACTGCGGATCATTTCCTGCGTATTCGCATATAAGGCTTGCAATGAAGCAACTGCTTTATACTGAGCTTCGTAATCATCCAGGCTCATCTCGATCCGTGGGTCGGCTTTCACTTCTACCTTGGTTTCCTGCTTTTTACCGTTGACGGTCAACACCACTGTGTACATGCCCGGAACGACCAAAGGACCAATATTTCCACGCCGGAAACCACCACCCCCGCTTTCACCCTGGTCGCCTGCATCTGCCCGCAAATCCCAGATTATTCGGCTGAAACCTGCTTTTGCAGTGGTGTCCGTCATTGTTCGGATTTTATTACCCTGAGCATCTAGAATTTCCAGTTTTGCTTCCTCTTCCACATCTTTTGCAAGGTAAAAATTAAAATAAGCGCCGTATGCAGGATTGTTAGCAGTGTAAGTACGATCACCCAAATCTTCCATTCGGGAAGCCATATGCCAGCGAGTAGCCGGACGCGGTTCAAGCAAGACCACATCCTTGCTCTTGGTGTTATTCCATTCCTGCAAGGGGCGAATATCATCCAAAATCCAGACGCCGCGACCGTGGGTGCCAACTACCAAATCCGCTTCACGAGCTTGCACGCGCAATTCCCGCACCGACACCGGCGGAAGGTTGTTGTTAATCTTGATCCAGGTTTTGCCCTTATCCCAGGAAGCAAAAATACCATGCTCCATTCCTGCATACAGCAAATTCGGATTTTTTGGATCCTGACGTACGGTATAAACCCAATCTTCGGGTAAGCCATCGCTGATCTTGGTCCAGGTTTTACCATAATCAGTAGTCATAAACGCCAAAGCGCGGTAATCGTTGCTGCGGTGGTTATCTACCGCCACAAACGCCGTGCCGGCGTCGTGATTGGAAGCGTGAATTTTATGTATCCAGGCATTTACGGGAAGTCCTTTGATATTCTTATTCACATTCGCCCAGGTTTTGCCACCGTCGCGGGTGATTTGCACATTGCCATCGTCGGTGCCTGCCCAAATGACGCCCTTTTGCAAAGGTGATTCTTCGATAGTCATAATGGTACAATGGAACTCGGCAGCGGTATTGTCCTGGTAAATGTCACCTCCTGAAGTTTTTTGCTTACTCTTGTCATTCGTGGTTAAATCCGGGCTGATCACTTCCCAGGAATAACCTCGATCCATAGATTTGAAAACGACATTCCCTCCGGTGTAAACCGTATTTGGATCGTGCGGAGAAATCAAAATCGGCGAATCCCAGTTAAAACGGTACTTGTGCGTCTCAATCGCATCACCGGCAGAGCCGATTTTATTTGGATATGGGTGAATGGTTCGGGTATTACCCGTGCGGGTGTCCACATGGAAAATCACGCCTCCCTGTAGGTTGGCAAAAATCTCATGCTCTGCCCCGGGAATCGGTACAGCATAATAACCATCACCGCCTGCCAGAGCCAGCCAGTGGCGCTTCATGATACCTGCCGTATGCAGGGAATTGCTAGGGCCGACCCAGGTACCATTGTCTTGCAAACCGCCATAAATCTTATAAGGATGCTGGTCATCCACATGCAATTGATAGAATTGCGACAATTCTACATTATTGATAATATCCCAGGTTTCGCCGGCATCAAAAGAGAGTTGATAGCCGCCATCGCTGCCGCTCAAAAGTCGATTGGAATTCATCGGGTCAATCCAGAAAGACTGATGGTCGCCGTGTACATCCTGGGCAATAGTTTTAAAGGTTTTACCGCCATCTGAGGATTTTACAAGCCGCCCCGAGAGTGAATAAAGCACTTCTGGATTATTCGGATCCACGCGGATATCACTATAATAAAATGGACGGAAATTGATATTCGGATCTTTGTTGACTAGTCTCCAACTGGAACCCCGGTCATCCGAGCGGAAAAGTGTTCCGCTGGTATTTGGAAATTCGGTGATCATGTACACCGTATTCGGCTGGCTCTGCGCTACCGACAGACCAATGCGTGCCATTGGTCCTTCGGGCAAGCCTTTGGTAATTTTTTCCCAGGTTTCGCCACCATCGGTGGAGCGGTACGGTGCTGTATGCTTGCCGCCATCATCAAAACGCCAGGGTTTGCGCTGGAAAGTCCACATGCCGGCATACATCACACGCGGATTGGAAAAATCGATCGCCAGATCAGAGCAGCCGGTGCTTTCGTCAATGTATAATACCTTTTTCCAGGATTTACCGCCATCGGTCGTTTTAAAAACACCGCGTTCCTCATTGGAGCCCCATTCGCGGCCAAGCGCACAGACACAGGCTACATCCGGATCATTGGGATGCACGACAATCCGCTTAATGCGATCGGTTTTATCCAGTCCAAGGTGTTTCCAGGTTTGTCCGCCATCTACAGAACGATACACGCCATGCCCATAACCCACGCTATTTCTGGGATCACCTTCACCACTGCCGAGCCAGACCACATTTTTATCGGAAGGAGCAATCGCAAGCGCGCCTACGCTATAAGATTTTTGATCGGTAAATAATTCCTGGAAAGTCACGCCGCCATTAGTCGTTTTAAACACGCCCCCATCGGCGCCGGCAAAATAAAAAGTGCTGGGGTCACCTGGAATGCCGACAATGTCAGTTACTCGGCCACCCATGTTGGCAGGACCTACCGGTCGCCATTTCAAGTTTTTCAATGCTTTGTCAGGGCTTGCCTCCTGGGCGTTGAGCGGCTGGTAGCACAATACCGCTGATGCCAACAGGGCAAGCATCAAGAGATGTTTTTTCATACGAATCCAATTTTGTTTTGAGAATGGGTTGTCAGGATTTTTCAGATTAGACAAGAAAAGGCGCAATTTTTATTTGGAAAAGATTCTTTTTTTCCAAATTTACATTTTGCAAAACTGGACAAATATTGTCAACTTATTGGGAGTTTATGGTAATAACAAGATTTATTGGATCACAAAAGAAGCATCTGATCCGTTCGTGGAAAGGTTTAAATAAATTACATGTATAAATATCTAGCTATCAATCAATCAATCAATTACCCTTATTCACCTTTCTGGTTTCTTCATAAATGACTTTACCTTTTTCGAGGCGGGCTTCGTGTTCCTTGCGGCGTTTTTCCTGGTAAAATTCTACTTGAGTTTTTACGTCCAATGGTTTGCGATTGAGATTGCGATGGTAGGAAATGATAATAAACCGGGCCATATCCTCAGGATAGGTAATGCCCAGCTCCCGGATGTAATGCGACAGTCGAGAGCCTCCGTAGAATCCCCAATTATAGGAAATCCAGCGGCCAAAACTGAAGAATAGTTTTGTGGCAGCTTCCTCTTCGGGCATTGCCTTGAAACTGGCTTTTGATTCGTCGTCAATGAGTTTGTTCAACTCCATAAAGGCATCGGTCAAATCGGCCGGAATATATTGACCATCAAGCACTTCCTGCTTGATACGGCGTTGATATTCTTTCTCAATTTCTTCCTTTGTGGTGGGTGGATTCTGCGCTACGAGCGTTGTGCACAGCAATAAAACTATAGCTGAGGTGAAGTATTTCAACAACATAAGATTACCTGTTTTCCTTTTTTTGAAAACTTAAAAACAGAGGTTTTATTGCAAACCAGGTGTCATTTTTGATAAATAGAATAGAATGCTGGAATCCAGGATCTAATTCCTTTATTTCCAAAACCCCAACATTCCAATAATCCAACACTCCGTTTAATTACCAGCGAATAAGCGCCGAACCCCAGGTAAAACCGCTTCCAAAAGCCGCCAGGCAGACCAGATCACCTTCTTTTACAGCGCTGGCTTCCCAGGCTTCACAAAGGGCAATAGGAATGGAGGCCGCCGTCGTATTGCCAAACCGCTGGATATTATTCCAAACCTGGTCTTCACGCAAGCCCATTTTTCTGGCTACAAAATCGCTGATACGCAAATTTGCCTGATGCGGGATTAACATATCTATGTCCGAAGGTTTTAATCCAACTTTATTAAGCGCTTCCATAATTACCTCCGGAAACTTCTGCACCGCCATTTTGAACACAAATTGTCCTTCCATGTGGGGATAAATCTGTCCTTCCTTCACCATATGCTCATTGAGAAAAATCTCGCCGTATTCAGCATCGGAGTAACCGTAATCAAACTCCTCTCCCATTTTTTTGTGGTGATAGCCACCGTGTGCACCAGGGTTGATGAAGGCTAATTTCTCCGCGTAAGTTCCATCAGAGTGCAAATGCGTGGTCAGGATTCCTTTATTTTCATCTTCGGTGGGTTGAAGGACGACCGCTCCGGCGCCATCGCCAAAAATTACCGTTACATTCCGACCTCTGGTAGAATAATCCAGTCCCATGGAGTGCATTTCAGCGCCTACCAGTAGCACATTTTTGTACATACCGGTTTTTACAAACTGATCCGCGATGGACAAGCCGTACAAAAAACCTGAACACTGGTTCCTGATATCAAGCGCGCCAACTTCCTTATGCGTAATACCCATTTCGCGCTGCAGCAGCACACCGCACCCCGGAAAATAATAATCAGGACTCAGCGTCGCAAAAATGATAAAATCCACATCTTCCTTGGTAATGCCGGCACGTTCAATGGCTATTTCAGCTGCGCGTACCCCCATAGTTGTTGTGGTTTCCTCGTGTTTAACACCGTAACGGCGTTCTTTGATGCCTGTCCGTTCCTGAATCCATTCATCGGTAGTATCCATCACCTTTGACAAATCATCATTGGTTATAACCTTTTCAGGAACATAGTAGCCTATACCGCCAATTTTTGAACGCAACATAGTTGGAAAGTTTTGGTAAACGATTTGAGATTTTCTCTTTAAGAATTTTTGAGTATACAAGTACCTCAAAAAACAATTTAAATCTAAAAGTCATTAGAAAATCGAAATTTCGTTATTGTTTACAAAATGATGACATTTTTACCGGAAATTATTTTCGTATCGAAGGGCAAAGATATATATTTGCTTTAACTTCCTATTCGCTGAAAGTTGTCATAATAAACACGTTAGTCCACTCGTTGCATTAGTACAAAATCGCCAAAGCCCGGTTTTTATAGGTGAATTTCAAAAAAAATCTTCCCCCAAAGCTGATCTAATTTATCTCTTAAATCTTTGCAAATCAAATTCTTGCAATAATACACACATAGTCTATGAAGCAGATTCAATTGGGGATCATAGAAGATGAACCGCTCGTGCTGGAAACACTGGAAGCGTTTTTCACAAAACAAGTGGATGTTCGGGTCGCCCTGACCGCCACTTCGGTAGAAAGTTTTCTGAAAAGTCTGGATGACCATATTCCACTAGATATGATACTGCTGGATATTGGCTTGCCAGGCATTTCGGGGCTGGAAGGCATTCGATACCTTCGGGAAAGACGTAGTGAACTTGATATTCTGATGCTTACCGCAGCCGACGATTCCGATAAAATATTCAGGGCATTGTGCGAAGGCGCTGTTTCCTATATTTCCAAGCGCACCGATCTGGTTACCATCAAGGAAGCATTGGTCACCGTGCACCGGGGAGGAGCTTATATGTCGCCGGCGATTGCCCGCAAGGTAATTGAGCATTTTGGGCCGCAGAAACCTCAGCAAGAGGAAAACTCGGACGGGCTCACACCGCGCCAGGAGCAAATTGCAAAAAGCTTGATAGAAGGACTCAGTTATAAAATGATTGCCGATCGCTATGATATATCCGTTGATACAGTGAGAGATCATATTAAAAAAATTTATAAAAAGCTACAAATTAACAGCAAAATGGAGCTAGTTAACAAAATAAATAAGGATGAAGACAAGTAAAATGATTATTTTTGTAAAGGATATACACAAATATTATTTTAGCAGAGTGCTATATTTAAGCCAAATTAAAAATGGTTGCAATGCATTGATTTTCAACTTATTAAGACTGCCGCCTTTAGGCTTCAAAATGGTCTGACTGCATTAAAAACTAAAGACCTCAACACTAAATTGCTGTTATTCTGAGTTTAATTTTGAAACGATTCGGTTAATAAGGAAGGAAAATTTGATATAATTCCCTATCAAACATTACATTTTTTTACCCCATGACCTACAACACGCTTCAAATGATTATCGGGCGATTTTTGTTTATTTGCTTGCTCCTTGTGAGTGGACTGGGCCTCCTTTATGCTCAGGATTTCAATCCTATTTCTCCAAAGTATTATTCTGTAAAGAATGGTTTGTCCTACCGGCTTATCACTGACATCATTCAATCGAACGATGGATTTATCTGGTTAGCAACCCCTAACGGATTAAATAAATTTGATGGATATGAATTTGTGAAATTTAATGATAGCGCAAGTAATGTAAATCAAATCTCTGGTATCAATATTAAGGATCTTTTCCTGGATAAGGATGGAAATATTATCATTGTATATCATAATCGCATAAGATTTTTTGATATTCTTAATCCTCGTACGCATCAGGTTACAAAAATTGATGTGACTCACCCCGAGAGTGGTATCAAGGGACTGGTCCGGCAAATTATTACAAATAATAAGAAAGAGATTCTTTTTGTTACAACCGGGATGGATGGGACTTATTTGTTTCGTTTCGAAGGAGAGAATGGTTTCAACCGCCTGTTTTTTATCCCCGAAAACCGAGACCGCCAATCTGTAACAGCCAGTTTACTTGAATTATCAAATAACACATATTTATTATACGACACCGAAAAAGGGCTGCGCCTCATAAAAAATTCGGGTAGCCTTGTAAAGACTTTTGCAAAAGAAGATTTTATTACCGTGGATACCGCTGAATTTTCTCCGGGTTCGCTTGACTTTATGTACAAAGACGACTCGGGTCGTGCCTGGCTTTCATTTAAAGGAGCCAAGGGTGTGTTTTTGTTTTCGGATAAAAACAACACTTTTATTCAAAGTGACAAGCTACCGCTTCAGGAAAACTACTCCTACGTTTGGGAAGACCAGCAGGGCAATTTGCTTTTTGCCAAAACTAACGGTGCCAGCCCTTACCCGGAGGTAGAAAATATGTATTGTCTGAAATCAGATAATACCTTTTTGGACTTTTCACATCTGGTTGATCTTGGTCCGCGTATCATCAGCATTTTCAGCGAAGACTTTACCAAAACAATACTTCTGGGTATCGATTCAGGACTGAAAATTGCTCAAAACAGCGTCTTTCAAATCAAAACCTTCTTGGCCACAGGACTAAAAGATGACCAGCGGGGTGTGATCATGCGGGGCATTGATGGAAATAACGAAAAGGTGTACTTCGCGGAAGAATCCGGAATCTGGTATGTGCTTGACCTGGAGACGGATCAACTGGATACCCTTGAGATGAAGGATGCTAAAACCGGAAATCCAGTTGACATGGCGTGTTCTCATGATTTGCTGCTGGATAAACAAGGCTTTTTATGGGGAATTTCCTGTAATAATCTGGAACAGGGGCAATTTCATCGTTGTAATCCTAAAACGGGACTCACCGAAACCTATACTTATAAGCAAAGATTTGCATCATTTACACAAAGTAAGAACGGAACTTTCTGGTTGCTGGCAGAAGCTACACCCAACAATGAAAAAAGCCGGCTCATTTCCTTTGATCCGAATACCGGCCACTTTGAGCCATACCCGGAAAGTGAACTTGGAAACCCATTAAGTGAATCTATTCCATATTATATCGAAGAAAGCCGCAATGGGGATTTGTGGATCGGAACAAACAATGGATTGATTAAGATCGACCGCCAAAGTAATACTCGTGTAGCTTTTAAAGCAAATGAAAAAGAAAGTAAGTACGGACTGAAAGGCAATACCATCCTGGTGATCGCTGAAGATAAAGATGGTTTGATTTGGGTCGGAACCAATAATGGATTAAGCAAAGTCGATCCTGAAGCTAATACCATCACTACTTATGAGCCTGAAAAACATGGATTGGCAAGTAGCATAGTCTGCGGGATTGTTCCTGATGAGTTTGGCAACCTCTGGGTCAGCACGTATTACGGTATTTCTTATTTTGACAGAGAAAAAGATGAATTTCATAACTTTTTTTATTCTGATGGTTTTTCCAATGATGAGTTTAACCGTTTTTCCTTTTACCGGGATAAAAACGGACGATATTATTTTGGCGGTGTAAACGGATTAAATACCTTCCATGCCAATGACTTACTGACGGAAGAAAAAATTCCAACGGTTGCCCTTTCCAAAATTGTTCGGTTGAATAGCCGAGAAGAGGGTTTGATCACAAAATATGACCAGTTAAATCCCCTAAAAACCATTGTCATTACACCTCAGGATCTGTATTTTCAGCTTCATTTTATGTTGCCAAAATTCAAAGATCCTGATCGGAATCAATTCAAAACCTGGCTAAAAGGATACGAAACCGACTGGACACCTCCGACCAATACCCCCTTTATTCGTTATAACAGACTCCCGGCAGGCAACTATACCTTATTAATAAAAGGAGCGGATCCGAACGGAAACTGGAGTAAAACTCCACTTGAGATTCAGATTGTAGTCAAGCAAATATTTTATAAAACCTGGTGGTTTTGGCTGGCTTGTGCCATCATCATTGGTGCAATCGGGTATTGGGCTTTCCGTTATCAGTGGGAACAAAAACTGCAGGTAGAGCGCTTCCGCACCAAGTTATCGAGCGATTTGCACGATGAAATGAGCGGGCTTTTGTCTGGCATTGCTATGCAAACGGATATGCTACAATTAAATTCCGAGGATGAAGGCATCAAAAAACGACTTCGCCACATCGGAGAAGTAAGCCGCAAGGCTATGACTAAAATGAGTGATGTAATCTGGTCGATCGATGCCCGTAAGGATAAAATGGGCGACTTGATCATGCGTATGCGCGAGCACGCTGATGATATCCTTTTGCCTTTGAATATCCAGTACTCTTTTGAAGAAAAAAAGATAGACCGGAATCACCGGGTTCCGCCGACTATTCGCCAGGAATTATACCTTATTTTTAAAGAATCCATCAATAATGTCGCCAAACATTCAAATGCAAATCGCGTGAACATCGTACTAAACAACAACGAAGGCGGGTTTGTTATGGAAATAGAGGACAATGGTCAGGGCATCCCAAAACTACATAATGGAAATATTTCTCACTCGGGGCAGGGTTTATCCAATATAAAAATGAGAGCACGCCGCATTAATGCAAAAATAGAAATCCTTAAAGATCAAGGATATACAATCAAATTACGAATGCGTAAATTCTCTTAACCCCCCCTACCCCATGAAGATGTGGTTTCGCGATAAATAATACTGCCGTATATTTGTAACATGCAAAATAAGAAACAGACTAAAATGTCATATAAAGAATTCCTTCCTATTCACCTATCAACAAGAAGCGTGTTTACTAAGCGGGACTTTCTGTACTCTCTCTAGGAAGTCCCTCCTTTTTGTCCTTTGAATAGGAAAAACGAGAAAAAAACTAGACCCAAAATTACTTCCCATTTTATGAAAAGCTAATCTCCAGGGGGCTCTCTTTTCGATCAAGCATACTGCCCGGGATTCGAAAGGGAGCCTTTAATATTTTTTTCACTTTCCACAATTATTTTTATTTCTTCATTTTCGAAATCAGATTCGGATAATCCGTAATAATTCCATCTACCCCCAAGTTGATGAGACCTCGCATCGTTGTGATTTCATTCACCGTCCAGGGAATCAACAGCATACCGCGTTCGCGCGTCTCCTTTACTAAATTCCCGCTAACAAGCTGATAATAAGGGCTGTAAATATCCGGTGTAAACCCCAACTCCTTTAAATTGTTATCCAAACCTTTTGTGTTTTCTATTAAAAGCGCTAAAACGATAGTGCTATCGATCTTTCGTACTTCCTGAAGCGCACGCACGTCAAATGACTGAATACAGATTCGGGATTTGATGTCTGATTCTTCAATTTGTTCAATCACTAACCTTGCAAAAGCTTGAGGCTCTGGTGTAAAAAGCCCATCCCATTCCGGACGGCTTTTGATCTCAATATTGTAAAACGGCAATTCCCGGGATTGCTTGAGACAATAAGCCTCCACCTGCTGCACCACTTCCTTTAAAAGTGGCTTGCTTACCCGCAAAGGGGTTTGTTCTGGAAAACGTTTATTGCCCCGACTTCCACAGTCAAACTGCTGAATTTCAGCGTACTTTAATTGAAAAATATTTGATTCCTTTTCTTCTTCTTCACTCACCGGCGTACCATCGGACTTGCTGCAAATCGAAGCGGACATCCAGGGCTCATGTGACACCACCACCTGACTATCCCGCGAAATGACCACATCCAACTCCAGCGTTTTTATCGGGAATTCCAGAGCTTTCAAAAAAGCCGGTATGCTATTCTCAGGAAGCAGTCCTCGGGCGCCACGATGCCCCTGCCAGTCAAAATTTTCAGGGACTTGCATAGCCGTATTATTCGTTTTTTGGCTGCAGCCAAACGCCACAGCCATCATAAAAACCAAAATAAATCGAAGCTTCATGCTATTTCTTGTTGAGATAGTCTATAGCCAGATTACACAACAAACGAACGCCCAAATTCATGCCGCTGTCTTCCACGTAAAAATCGGGGGTGTGATGCGGCGCTGCCATAGCCGGATCTTGCCCCTTGGGCATGCCACCAACAAAAAGGAAAAGTCCCGGGATTTTCTGAGCGTAATAGGCAAAATCTTCGGCGCCGGTGATCGCGTCAATGAGAATTGTATTTTCCTTACCAGCCGTGCGTTCCAACGTCGGCAGCATTTGTGCCGTAAGGGCTGGATCATTGTAAGTGACCGGGGTGCCCCGTATGATTTCCACTTCAGCAGTAGCCCCCATACTTTCAGCGATGGTGGTAGCCACATGCCGGATTTTATCGTGGATTTTTTGTTGCATTTCTGTGTCCAGCGTCCGAATCGTGCCGGTCATTTCAGCTTCTTCAGGAATAATGTTGTTTCGTACACCCGAAGATATCTTTCCAACACTGATCACTGCCGCTTCCTTGGTTAATTCTGTTTGGCGACTAATGATGGTTTGCAAGCCCATAATGATCTGAGCAGAAGTCACAATCGGGTCAACGCCCGTCCAAGGCGTGGAACCGTGGGTTTGCTTGCCTTTTACTTTTATATTAAAGATATCAGCCGCGGCGAGTTCACCACCGGGTTTGTATTTAACTTTGCCAACTTCGGTAGCCGAATTGATATGCAAGCCAAAAATCGCATCTACTTTGGGATTATCTAATACCCCTTCTTTCACCATCAGTCCGGCGCCACCTTCCTCACCCGGAGGGGCTCCTTCTTCTGCAGGCTGGAAAATAAAGACAATCTTACCACGCAACTGATCTTTCATATCCGTAAGAATTTCTGCAGCGCCCATCAGCATAGCCACGTGCGTATCGTGCCCACAAGCATGCATCACGCCAACTTCCTGCCCGATATAAGTGCCTTTGGCTTTGGATGCAAACGGGATATCCACGCGTTCGGTTACAGGCAAAGCATCCATATCGGCGCGAAGTGCCACGGTGGGACCAGGTTTGCCTGTATTCAGAATACCCACCACGCCGGTATGCGCAATGCCGGTTTTTACTTCCAAACCAAGCGATTTTAAATGGTTTGCAACATATTTTGCAGTTTCAAATTCCCGATTGGATAATTCAGGATTTTCGTGGATATGATGCCGCCATTCGATCACTTTTTTTTCAATCGCAGCAGCTTTTTTATCAATCATTGCGCTTGCTGTGTTTTGCGCATGTAAAGAAGGATTCAGCAATAACCCGGCAACTATAGCCCAAAAGATTATTTTTCGCATACTTATTCAACTTTTGATAATGGAGGTGAAAACAATTACAGGTTTTTGGAGGCGTTCCAAAAATAGAAAAAGACGAGATAAAAAAGAAGAAAATTGATGCCCGGCTCACTGCAAACTACTCACTGCGAACTGCCTGTTTCCCTCCTCTACCCTTCCGGGATACACTTCCAGCGCACGCTCAAGACAATCCATAGCGGCTTCCAGTTTTTCCACATTGATGACATAAGCCAGCCGAACTTCATTCTTACCCAAACCAGGCGTTGCATAGAAAGCTGCCCCCGGCGAGAGCATCACCGTAGCCCCCTTATAATCAAAATCTTCCAGCAACCACTGGCAGAAGCGATCTGCATCGTCAATCGGGAATTTTGCAAAACTGTAAAAGGCGCCTCCCGGCAAGTAACAGGTTACCCCTGGTATTTGGCTAAGACGGTTATAAACTGTCCGGCGACGAAGATCATATTCAGATTTTACAAATTCCATATAACTGGAATCCGCGTCCAGCATGGCTTCCGCGAGGTATTGTTCTAAAGTGGGAGATCCCAAACGCAGTTTTGCAAAGCGGGAAACCGCCGCCAGCACCGACTCATTTCTACTGACCAGGGCGCCGATCCTCGCGCCACATGCACTGTATCGTTTTGAAACAGAATCAATTACGATTGCATGTTCCTCAATACCTGAGATATTTAAAACAGAGGTAAATTCCTGCCCATCGAAACAAAACTCCCGATACACCTCATCGGAAATCAGGAAAAGATCGTGTTTTTTGACTAATTCCGCCAGTGCCTCCAAGGACTCGCGGGGATAAAAACAGCCGGTCGGGTTATTCGGATTGCAAAGAAAAATCGCCTTGGTTTTTTCAGTGATCGCAAGCTCAAAATCAGCCACATCCGGCAAGGCAAAACCATCTTCGATGTAACTGGTGATCGGCTTGACGCCAACTCCCGCCATATGCGCAAAGCCATTGTAATTGGCATAAAAAGGCTCTGGCACGATAATTTCATCGCCTGGTTCCAGGCAAGCCAGCAGTGTAAAATAAATCGCTTCCGAAGCGCCCGTCGTTACAATAATTTCATCGGCACTTACATCAATATTATATTGCTTATAATAATTTGTCAGCTTTTGGCGATAGGACGGAATCCCCTCAGCCGGGCTGTATTCCAGAATGGGTAAGTCCAGTTCCTTGAGCTTTTGCAAAGCCGCCGGTGGCGTGGCAATATCCGGTTGACCGATATTTAGATGATAAATCTGCTTGCCCTGTGCTTTGGCTTTATCAGCCAGCACAGCGAACTTACGAAACGGTGACAGCGGCACCATGTTTCCACGGTTGGACGAAAGAGGCATTTGAGCTTTATTTTAAAAATAAGCTGCAAAGATAGCCCAAAATCTTACGCGCCGAAACCCTTATTTTTTAAAATTTTCAGGATTTACAGGTTCAAACGAATTAAAAACGCTTGACGGAATGTCGGAATAAACGCTAATTTCGCTTAGTTGTCTGTTTCCACCCCGGTCGCCGGAGAGCATGATCTTGCCGTGTTTTTGGTAGTTCTGCCAGGGTGTGGAAATCGTTGGTTTTTCATCGGTATATTTTTGAAAATAATCCCACTGAATGACCAGACGAGATTTTTTGCCCACATATACATGGTACTTGTTTTCCGGCGTCCTGCCCACATCTTCAAAAGTCATTTGCAATACGTCAGCGAGTTCTCCATCAGCCGTTTTTTGCTCGCCGAGATATTTGAGCGTAACGCCGGAATCCTTGAGTTTAAAGGGCATGACCAACCAGTAACTATCATTGATCCAGATGCTGATGCCTCGTTCGACATGTTTTTGGATGGAATCCGGATGTGACAGGATTTCACCGTCCATTTTAATTTTGCCAGTATTCTCATTGATATTGACAAGATAAGTTGCATTCTCAGTCTCTACGCGTACATCGCCGGCGTATCGGTCCCAGAAAAGCTTGCGTCGACCGAAGAAATTCCAAACAATGTAGCGTGTTTCATCCCAGCTTTGCCGACCACCCATAGCTTGCATGACTTCATCCGCAATTTGAATGGCTTTTGCATCAGAGGCATCTGCACGAAAACCCGGCGCAGCTGGATTGGGATTAGATTGTTGTGCATGCAGATTTATTATAAAAAAGGCAAAAAAGGCAAACGTTAAGATTAGATTTTTCATAGCGTTTTTTCACTTACAAAGATAAGCAATAAAAAAATCCCTGTCGCCGAATACAACGACAGGGAACACGGAAAGTTTTAACTCATTTCGTAGAATTATGCGGTGGGGTCCACCCCGCCATCGAGAAACTCCTGATAGGTGCTCAGTTCACCCCATTTGCCGGCAGCAGCGAGTTCTGCTTGCTTCGGCCAAGTATCGGGCTTTGCCAAACGGAAGGTTTCACCGCCTTTTTCGAGGATTTCCCTCAAGTGTTGGATGGAGGTCATTGACAAATCTGTCCAGTTATTGATACCTTCATCTTTGAGTAGTTTTTCAACCTTGGGTCCAATTCCCTCAATAATCTTCAAATCTTCCGGGTTATTGGAAAATCCCAGAATTTTCATCGCCATCTTTTCCACTTTGGAAGGTGTATCGCCATCACCCTTGATACCGCCGGCGCCGAGCGATTTCTGGAAATTGACAAGTTCATCCCATTTGCCTTCGTTGGCGAGTTTCGCCTGTTGTGGCCAGGTTGTTGGATCGTGGATGCGGTAGTTTGGCCCTGCGTTTTCCAGGATTTTGGCCAGATCATCTGCTTTTGCGGCTGCCAAAAGTGCCCAGTTGGAAAGTCCTGCTTGCTTGAGCACCTGCTCGATCTTCGCGCCGATGCCTTCAATGACCTGGAGATTATCCGACTTGAAAATAGTGCTGTAACTTTCGCCCGGAGCAGCGCCCAATGCAATACCCGCGGCATTTAGTTTATTTTGCAAAATAGCCTTATCCGCTTCACAGCTTTGGAGTTTAATTTTCAAAGCAGCATCGGCTTTACGCAATTCATCCAGTTGATACTCCAGCTCCTTGTTTTTTTCTTCCCAATCTATCAATTCGGAGTGCATTTTTTGCTTCTCCTCTTCAACCACCTTCACCCTTCGGAAATACTTGTACCAAAGCCAATAGCCAAGCAACAGGCCCAGTAAAAATGCGCCCAAAGACCAGAGCAGCCAAACCCACCAGCAATCGGCAAGCGGTATGATATGCAGGAAAAATATTTTGCTATACATAATTGGTTCGTTTTTTGTTTTGAAAAATTATTGTTGCTTGATAAGGCGCACCTCTACCCTTCGGTTGTTGTGGCGTCCTTCTTCGGTTTCATTGGTATCCGTAGGTTGCGTTTCACCTTTCGAATCTACTGATATCTGAGCAACAGGGACACCTTTTCTAAACAGAAAATCGCGGATAGCATTAGCCCGACGACGCCCCAACTCGACGTTGGCAGCAGGTTCACCCACATTATCTGTATGGCCGGTCAGTGTAATGCGTTCACCTGTTTCTTTCACGCGTTCTGCGAGTTTATTCAAATACTCATCCACCGCCGGATCGTATTCTTTTTCCACAGAACCGAATGGGAAGCGTATAATCGTTCGGTCTGCAATTTCCTCTACGGTTCTCTCCGTGGTTTCTTCTGGTGTAATCCATTCAAAATCAGCGCCCTGGAAATAGCCGGTTCGTACTCCCTCCTGCTCATCAATCACACGCGCCCGCAGGCGAATCCGATCATCCGGTACACTGGAGCCAAACAGAGCTTTCACTTTATCTGCCCGTGCAAAGCCCATATTTTCATAGCCCTGAGGCTTAGATTCCGCTTCGTAGTATAATCCGGTGATTTGCAAAATGCCATTTTCAGATCCTTTTGCTAAAATGGATTGTCGTAACGAATCAAATCCCGAATTGGTAAAAGCAGTTGCATCCGACCAGCGGAAGTCAAGGGCATAGCGTTGAGCTGTAACCGCTCCGGTGTCCGTAGTTGTCACACCATCGGTAGCGGCGGCCGTTTCACAGCCAGTGCAAAGCTCATCCGAGCAGCTCTGCCACGCTAAGAAGGTGTACAGTAGCCACAGCGCCAGCATGATAATTGTCTTGAGAGTTGAAGTCATAGTTGGTTTTTATTTGCTGAATGAATATGCAAAATAAGTGGGCAAGTAGTAGTTGTGTAAGTGCTTCAAATATAAGCAATAAGCGAAGAAAAAAGCATTCGGTTGAAAGAAAAATTTAACATTTTATTAAGACCCACGCAGAAGAAAAAAGACTTTCCGGCTTGTTTGCAATAGTGAAAAAAGGAATTGTGTATATTTGTGGTTCTCAATTCGTGAATTTAATAGAAAATTTTAATCCGATATGTTTGATAGCTTAAGTGAAAGGTTAGAAAGTGCGTTTAAGGTGCTGCGCGGAGACAACCGTCTTACGGAGATCAATATTTCTCAGTCCATCAAAGAAATACGCCGGGCACTGGTAGATGCGGACGTGAACTATAAAATTGCCAAAGAATTTACCGACAATATCAAAGATAAAGCCCTTGGCTCGGAAAATGTCCTGAAGTCTGTAAAACCGGGCGAACTGATGGTGAAAATCGTCATGGACGAGCTGGTGGAGCTGATGGGCGGGCAATCTGCTGGGATCAATATTCAAAAAGCCAAGCCATCGGTCGTGCTGATTGCCGGTTTGCAAGGTTCGGGTAAAACGACCTTTTCAGGCAAATTGGCATACCATCTAAAAACCAAGCGCCAGAAAACACCGCTGTTGGTTGCTTGCGACGTGTATCGCCCTGCGGCTATTAATCAGCTGACGGTGCTCGCCGAACAAATTGGCGTACCGATTTATAAAGAAGAAGACAATAAAAATCCTGTTCAAATTGCTCAAAATGCCATCAAGCACGCCAAAACGCACGGTTTTGACGTCGTGATCGTAGATACTGCCGGCCGCCTTGCGATTGATGAGCAAATGATGGATGAAATTTCCAACATCAAAACCGCCATAGAACCGCAGGAAACGCTGTTTGTGGTCGATTCCATGACCGGTCAGGATGCGGTGAATACGGCCAAGACGTTTAACGATGTCATCAATTACGACGGTGTGGTATTGACAAAGCTCGACGGTGATACCCGCGGTGGTGCAGCACTTTCGATCAAATACACAGTGGGCAAGCCGATCAAGTTTGTTAGTACGGGCGAAAAGATGGATACCCTGGATGTATTCTACCCCGACCGGATGGCGCAGCGAATTCTGGGCATGGGTGATATCGTTTCTTTTGTAGAAAAAGCGCAGGAGCAGTTTGACGAAGAAGAGGCGAAACGGATTGAAAAGAAAATCAAGAAAAATAAATTTGATTTTAACGACTTTTTGGGTCAGATCAGCCAGATTCGCCGCATGGGCGATATCAAGAGCCTGATGGGCATGATTCCAGGTATGGGCAAAGCGCTGAAAGATGTGGACATAGATGATAGCGCGTTCAACAAAGTGGAAGCCATCATTTTTTCGATGACTCCGCAAGAGCGCGAAAATCCTGAATTGCTAAACATGAGCCGTAAGCAGCGCATTGCCAAAGGTTGTGGTCAGGGCATCAATGAAATCAATGCTTTCATCAAACAATTTGATCAGATGCGCAAGATGATGCATAAAATGAGTAAAATGCCGGGGATTGGCAATATGGCTATGCCGGGCGGTGTGCCCAAAGGCATGAAGAGAAAAAGGTAAAAACTTGTGCCGCACCCGGAGGTGTGGCACATCTTATAATTTTCATATGAATAATCTTCAAGCCGTTAAGCTCCTGTCCAATTCAATGTGGATTATTCTAGCTACTGCCCTAATCTTGGTATATGGAGGCTTTCACCCTAGCGAAAACGCAGTTGCTTTTATATTTTCATTCGCGGGAATTTTGATTTTTCTGTTCAATTTGCCACTTCTGATTTATCTGATTACCCATTTCACTTCATTCCAGCCAAAACAAAAGCTCTTACTGGAGGTCTTATTTCTTATTTTTAAATTTTGCATTGCAATTTACTTCATAGGAATTTAAGCTCCTGGTTTTGATTCCTCCCGCCGAATTTAGCCCTAGCTTCGTCGGATTTTTTTCGCCGTTTGTTGTAGGTACAGCAAATTTGCCCACGACTGTAAACAAACAAAAACGACAACCATATGAAAACAAATCATCCGATGAACGGCGCTACATCCGTTGCCAAAGAACGTATTCCTGTTTTTGATTTGCCGCACAAAGGCATTCGCAATGCACTTTCCCAAATGTCATTGCTAGCCGGGCAAACCGATTATACCACTTTCGCCAGCGTAGATCGATTGTACAAGCTCGGTAAAATGGTGTTCCGTTTTCTGACATTACATGCGCTGGATGAAAATGAAGTTACTTTTAAATACCTGGATGCCCGCGTACCCGGCGCCACCGACCACGAACGCGATGACCACGAACGCCTGGAAGCATTACAATATACACTGGAACAACAATTGGAAAACCTGCACATGCTGGCCAGCGAAGGGCAGGATGTAAGCGAACAAGGCGCGCGTTTTTATCAGCTTTTCAGCGAATTACACGGTATGCACCTCGCACATATGCTGGAAGAAGAACGCGAGGTACAGCCACAAATTTATGCCCACTTCAGCGATGAAGAAATACTGGAACAACGCAAGGAAATCATTGGTAAAAACAAGCCGGAAGATCTGCTGATCATGTGGCGCTTTATGTTGCCGGCATTTAGCCAGGCAACTCGCATCGGTTTGTTGAAAGCATTCAAGATCGGTATGCCGGAACCGGCATTTGCAGCCATTATGACAACATTAAAAGAAGTCTTGAGCGAGAGTGATATGAAGCATCTGGAAAGCGCACTGGCTTAGCAAGCATCTAAATTCTAAAAAAAAGCAAAACAGCAAGCTCGATGTACGAAACTTGCTGTTTTTGCTTTTGTGCTAATAACAACTATTAGCTTTAACGTTCGATGTACATCACTTCTTTTACTGCCTTGATAATTTTTTCCGGATTGGGTAGGTATTCTTCTACAAAAGTAGGCGCATACCCTAGGGAGGTATCTGCAGAATTGACACGCGTCACCGGTGCATCCAGATAATCAAAGGCGTATTTTTGAATCTCGTAGGCGATTTCAGCAGAAACCCCCGCAAATGGCCAGGATTCATCGATCACTACCAGGCGATTCGTTTTCTTCACCGATTCCACGATGGTTTTATGATCCAAGGGACGAATGGTGCGTAAGTCAATTACTTCTGCGCTGATGCCTTCTTTCGCCAGTTCCTGCGCAGCTGCGAGAGTGGGGAGCATCATTTTATTGAAAGAAACCAACGTTACATCACTACCTGACTCGCGCACTGCTGCCACGCCAATGGGCACAAGGTATTCATCCTCAGGCACTTCGCCTTCGTAGCCATAAAGTATCTCCGATTCCATCATACAAATCGGATCATCGTCACGGATAGCAGATTTGAGCAAGCCTTTGGCATCCGCAGGATCGGTGCAGGAAATCACTTTCAGCCCCGGTACATTTGCCAACCAACTTTCAAACATTTGGGAGTGTTGTTGAGCCAGCTGCCCCGCCGAGCCTGAAGGGCCACGGAAAACGATCGGGCACTTGAATTGTCCTGCTGATTGTGACAAAGTCTTGGCTGCGTTATTTACAATCTGATCAAAAGCCAGTACAGCAAAGTTCCAGGTCATAAATTCCACAATTGGTCGAAGCCCGTTCATAGCAGCCCCCACGCCGATACCGGCAAAGCCCAGTTCAGCAATTGGGGTATCTACAACCCTTTTTGGACCAAATTCATCCAGCAAACCCTTGCTCACTTTATAGGCACCGTCGTACTCCGCCACTTCTTCTCCCATCAGAAAAACCGTGTCGTCCCGGCGCATTTCTTCCAACATTGCTTCGCGCAATGCATCGCGCAGTGCTATTTTTCTAGCCATAATATTTCGGATTCAAGATTCTTAATAGTTCAAGTGTTCAAATATTAGAACGCACAAAAATAAACAGTGCAAGCTTATTTGCACACCTATTGAACAAGTTTTTGTCATCCGGGTTTGAAACAAATCAGAAAAGCATTGTCCTTTATTTACACATAAATGTTATTTTTGTAAAAAATTGTAACGTTCAAACACTTGTTTCGTAAAATAAGACGGATAAACTATCCGTTTGTATGGTTGTTTCAAAATATTAAAAGAAATTAATCTCAGAACATATTTAAAAAAATTGTTATCAATGAAAAACAAGACCCTTGTGAAAAACGCTGCAAAAACTTTCTTTGCCGCCGTAGCTTTAATGTTATTTTCATCCTGCAACCGCGGTTACGGTTGTCCTACCAATTTTTCGGTTGATTTTTGGGATGTTTTAAATAGCGCCGTGCAAATTTTATTTTAAGAATGCCAAACTGGACAAAGCTCCAACATCCAAATCAAATACAGGAAATAGTCGAGCGTTCATATATTACGCCGTGTATTATTTACAAACATAGCACCCGTTGCTCCCTAAGCAGCATTTCCAGATATCGCCTGGAGAGCGACTGGGATTTTCAGGATGCGGAGGTAGTGGCGTACTTTCTTGATGTGATCGCCGACAGAGATTTATCCCGAATGGTGGCGGAGCAGTTTAATGTTCATCATGAATCGCCACAGTTATTGCTGATATGCAATGGAGAATGCATATATGATGCCTCCCATCTGGATATTACACTGGCGGAATTACGCGAGTATTTTCAGGCGCCATGTTAAAGCCGGTTATGCAAGATTTAATCTTCGAAACGCAGGATGGTTCGCACTCGATCATGTCAACGCAGCATGGGGTTAGCTACCATTCCAAATACGGTGCAGTACAAGAGTCCCGGCTTGTATTTATTCAGTCCGGCTTGTATCAGAAAGCATTGCAACAAAAAGATTTAGCCATTCTGGAGTTTGGATTTGGCTCCGGGCTCAATGCCTTTCTCTCTCTACTGGAAACACAACAACACGACTGGAAAATCAGATATGAAGCAATAGAGGCTTACCCAATATCCCTGGAGCAAGCCCGGCAGCTCAACTACCCTACTCTACTGGAAGCCAAGCACTTGCAATCCACTTTCCTGCAAATGCACGAATGCCCCTGGGGACAGGAAATAAAAATCACGCCATCTTTCGTTTTAAAAAAATGGCTACAACGATTTGAAGAAATTTCATTTCAGAATCAATTCGACGTTATCTACTTCGATGCATTTGCACCCGATGCGCAACCCGAGTTGTGGGAAATACCTGTACTTAAAAAAGCCTATGAGGCACTCCGTTTCGGCGGCATGCTGGTTACTTATTGTGCTAAGGGCAGTGTAAAAAGAGCTTTGAAAAGTGTAGGCTTCCAGCTAGAAGCCTTGCCCGGCCCGCCTGGTAAACGGGAGATGACGCGCTGCTTGAAAATCTGAGATGTAAAATTTGAAACTTATCAAGCTGAAAAACAGATAAAAAAGCTTTTCACTTTTTCTTATTTCAAATTTCCTGTTGCAGGTTTCTCATTTCAGATTTCAACCATCACATTTGCCCATCCTCTTCTCCGTTCTTCCGGGGTTTGATTATATTGATCTTACCGTCATCACCATATAATTCCCTCGACTTTTTATTATAAGCCAAGGCCGCCTCTTCGGCTGTCGCAAACATACCGATATGAATAGACTTTCGATTGACGGAAATCACCGCTCGAAACCGATTGTTTTCCTTGTAAACGCCGGTGTAACCTGCACGACTGCTGGTTTTCCGTTTTCGGCTAGCCACCGAGCGCGAGCGATAAACAATGTTTTCCAGGCGGCAGTCCAGTTTGTTGCCATTACGGGCGCCTACCAGATTTCTATTCCTGGATTTTTCATCTTCCAGAAATTTCTCTGCGATCAATTTGTGCAAATAGATGGTTTCCGTTTTGTAACCGCCGTCGGCCTTTTTCCAGGTCTTCTGAAAAACGGCGCATCCGCTGGAGTGTTTGCGTAAATTGTTGATAAAATCAACCTTTACCAGATAAGGGTCGGAAGTGAGATACTCATACACCTTATCATCCAACAACACCACGTCATCAGCGTTCTTGAGTTTTACTTTATACAACACGCTCTCTCAAATTTTATGGTCAACAAACAAATATATTTCGCTAACCGGTTTTGGCACGATAAAAAAATTGCTATGACATGGGATGAAGAGAAGGAAAATGAGGCTTTGGGGAAATACTGCCGAAATATAAGTATTTTTATAAAACTTATTATTTTCTCCTGTCACATTTTTTAAAACACCTTCGAAAGCCAGTTTTTTTATTGATTTTTTTTACTCGACAGATTATTCGTAATTTTTTGAATATTTGTCAGCATTTGGGTAAATCGGTCATTTTTTTTTTAACTGGGATAAACTCTCTATTTAAAAATCATTATTTTGGCTCTCAATTTAGAACATATTGTGAATCAGCGCTGAAAAATTAATATGAAATTTTTACAACTCACTGTTTTTCTAAATATTATTCTAATCACACTTGCCGCATCTACTCTAAGTGCCCAAAGTGTGATCAGAGGAGAAGTACTAGACGCTGCCACTAGTGAACCGCTTATTAGTGCCAGCGTAGTTATCAAAGGTACTGCAATCGGTACTGTGACAGATATAGATGGAACCTTTGAGCTGTCGGTTAACCAATCATTCCCAATTACACTGGTTTTTACGTACGTTGGGTATCTTGAAAAAGAAATTGTTGTCAATTCTGCAACTACACGTATAAAGGCAGCACTCGAAGAAGACGCGATTACCATCACTGCTGTGGAAGTAAGCAGCCGTCGCCTCTCTGAAAAGCAACAGCAATCTGCTTTGACAATGGAATCCTTAGACAACATTGGTATTCGGGAAACACCAGCAGCCAACTTTTATGATGGTCTTGGCTCCCTGAAGGATGTGGACTTAACCGCCGCCAGTTTGGGTTTTAAAATCATTAATACTCGAGGCTTCAACAGTACCAGCCCGGTACGTTCGCTCCAGATCATAGATGGTGTGGATAACCAATCTCCGGGACTGAACTTCTCGCTTGGTAACTTCTTAGGCTCTTCCGAATTGGATGTCAATCGTGTGAACCTTATCATTGGTGCCAGTTCTGCATTTTATGGCCCTAATGCTTTCAATGGCGTAATCAGCATGGAAACCAAGAATCCGTTTCTGCATAAAGGGCTGAGTGCGATGATAAAGGGCGGTGAAAGAAACCTAATTGAAACAGGTATTCGCTGGGGGGATGTGGTGAAAAATAAAGCCGGACAGGACGTATTGGGCTACAAATTCAATTTTGCTTATTTTAAAGCAGATGACTGGGAAGCTGATAATTTTGAGCCTGTTTATGAATCGCCTACCAACAGGTCCAATCCGGGAGGATATGATGCGGTAAATATCTATGGCGATGAATATCTCACTCAGAATGATTTCTCCAATTCACTTGCTAATCCTGGGCTGGGAATTATTCACCGCAGAGGGTATGTAGAACGCGACCTTGTGGATTACGATTCCAAAAACCTGAAAGCGGGTGTAGCTATGCACTTGCGTTTACAACCGGAAAAGAATAATGATTCCCCGGAACTCATACTATCTTCTAATTTCAGTACCGGTACGACTGTGTATCAAGGTGATAACCGTTATAGCCTTAGAGATATTAAATTTTATCAACATCGACTGGAGCTTAATAAATACGATCATTATTTCTTCCGGGTGTATGCGACTCACGAAGATGCTGGTAATTCTTACGATCCCTACTTCACCGCATTGGTTTTGCAAAGGAATTCAAAACCGGGTAACCAATGGCGCGCCGATTATATCAACTATTGGCAAGTAAATGTCCTCCCTCGCCTCCGCAGTCAGGAAGGTTATCCTAATCCATTAAATTATTTGGGAAGACCCGCAGAGTTTCGGGCTGCGCTTGCCGCATTCAATCAAATGCCTCGAATACAAGATTCTTTATTCTTTTGGCACGCTGAAACACAAACTGCCGCAGGAAGAGGTAATCAAATTGATGGAACTGTAGATTTTTTTGAACCCGGAACAGATCGTTTCAATCGGGAATTTAATAACATTACTTCGCGCATTTCCTTCACAGAAGGAGGCACCAGATTTTACGATAAATCAGCGCTTTTTCATGCTCATGGAGAATATAAATTCAATGACTTGGTGCAAAGTGGCGCGATCACTGATTTGGATTTGTTAGTCGGCTCTAATGCACGTATTTATACACCTGATTCAAGGGGCTCGATTCTGTTGGATACTTTCGGTAGAAAAATCGATACGTATGAATACGGTATCTACGGCGGCGGTACTCTAGAATTTAATAATGTAGTCAAGGTAAGCGCCTCGCTGCGTATGGACAAAAACCAGAATTTTGACTACCTCTTCTCACCGGCAGCATCTTTGGTTTATAATCCATCGCCCAATAGTACCTTAAGATTTTCTTTTTCTTCTGCCATTCGCAACCCGACACTTGCCGATCAATATCTTTTTTATAATGTCGGCAGGGCTATTCTTATTGGAAACCTGGACGGTTTCAAAAATCTGATCACCGTCGAATCGCTCGAAGCCTATCTGAATTCGCTAAATCGGGATGTGCTGGAATATTTTGACGTGGCGCCTATCCAACCTGAAAAAGTACGCACCGTAGAAGCGGGTTATCGTACAACTTTGTTTCGTAAATTATACATGGACGCAACTTATTATTACAGCTTCTACCGCGATTTCATAGGGTATAATCTTGGCATTGATGCCGGTTTTGACAACCTGACAGGTCTGCCATCGCGAGTACAGGTTTATCGGGTAGCAGCTAATGCAACAGATCAGGTAACGACGCAAGGTTTTTCTATCGGACTAAATTATTACTTTGCGAAGTATCTGGTTGCCGCTGGAAATTATTCATGGAATAATCTCAATACCGAATCGGATGACCCAATTATCCCAGCCTTTAATACCCCTGAACATAAATTTAATGTAGGTCTTTCCGGGCGTGATGTTCCGCTTAAATTATTCGGTCTAAGAGTTAATAACTTTGGCTTTAACTTCAATTACAAATGGATTGATGGGTTCTTATTTGAAGGATCTCCACAATTTACAGGCCCGATTCCTCAATATGATTTGCTGGATGCACAGATAAACTGGCGTTCTAACAAATTGAATACGACCTTTAAACTAGGAGCCTCCAACCTGCTGGATAATCAGGTGTTCCAAACCTATGGCGGGCCTAGAATTGGTCGATTGGCTTATTTTTCAGTTCTGTATGACTTTAAGAAAAAATAATGTAAAATATTTTCAATGCAATTGTCTAAACAAAATTATAATTATGAAAAAAATTAACACGCTATTACTGCTTATTATTCCAGTACTCTGTGCGTTGAGCGTTCAAAGTGTTGCTCAAACGCGGTATCTGGATCAAGTTTTTACCGATGTGTCGGTACAAAAAAACGTCAAGTATGCCACAAATATTTCTGTATTAACAGGAGCTCCTGCAGCAATTGACCTTCTAATGGATGTTTATACCCCCGTTGGTGACACAGAAACGGATCGACCGCTGGTTTTATATTTCCATACTGGTTCTTACCTTCCACCAATCATTAATGGTCAGGTTACTGGCTCCAGAAGCGATTCTACGGTAGTAGAAATGTGTAAAAGATTAGCTAAAATGGGCTACGTGGCAGCAGCCGTTACTTATCGCCAGGGATGGAACCCTGTAGCGACAGGACCGGCAGGTCAGAACACCAGAACGGGTACACTCCTGAATGCTGTATATCGCAGTATTCATGATGCTCGTGCATGTGTCCGCTTTTTCCGCAGGGATGTTGCTGAGAATAGCAATTCTTATGGCATTGATCCTGACAAGATTGTGATGTGGGGACAAGGAACCGGCGGTTATATTTCTTATGCATCAGCATTCCTTGACAGATACGAGGAAATTGTTTTGGATAAGTTCATTAATACCGAAACTTTGTTGCCATATGTAGATACGACGCTTTCCAGCAATGTGTATGGAACGACCCAAACACCTTTGAATCTTCCTAATCACGTGGGCTACAGCTCCGATTTTGCATTAGCAGTCAATATGGGCGGCGCCTTGGGTGATAAATCCTGGATCGAAGGCAAAGACAATGAACCAGCCGTAATCGGTTTCCACTTCCTGCGCGATCCGTTTGCGCCTTTTGCAGATGGACCTGTAATCGTGCCCACTACGGGTGACTTTGTGGTAAATGTATCAGGTACCCGCACCGTCGCTGAAATTTCAAATATGAAAGGTACAAATGATGTGCTTGCCCCTGTAAATGCGCAGAATGACCCGCTTACGCTGCGCGTAAAGGCTTACAGCCAAGTACCTATCACCTACCTTGGACAAAATATCACCCTTGCTGTTGATAATATGTATCCCTTCGTCACTACAGGTACAGATTTCCGTTCCGGTCTATGGGAATGGTGGGATAAGGCAACCTTGAATCTGGTAGTAGCAGGCACAAACGCCCAACTAGGTACTATGTATAACGCCGATACGATTCACAATAATGGTTTAAGAACTAACCCCAATATGTCCAAAGCACTGGCTTTGACTTATATTGATACCATTATAAATTATTACGCGCCACGCGCTTGTAATGCCTTAGGGCTGCCGTGCGCTACTCTTTCTTCGGTAGATGTCATCAGTGCCAATGATGTACAACTGCAAATGATGCCAAATCCGGCTTATGCAGAAGTAACCTTCCAAAGCGCAGCGGAATTCCCGATTCAGGATATTCAGCTGTTCGATCTTAGTGGGCGCCTGGTGAAGTCGTCACTGAACATAAAGGATAATCATTATCGAATACAACGAGGGGACTTGCCCAATGGCATGTACATCGCCAAACTCAGGTTTGAGCAAGGGGTCGTCACGCAGAAATTGATATTTAATTAAACTTTCCAAAATGCCTGACGGGTTTTAAATGCCCGTCAGGCATTTTTCTTGCTTATGCAGCCGTCATCTCCGGCATAATTTCGCGCAGTTTTGCGACTACAAAATCTACTTCTTCTTTGGTGTTTCTATGCGAAAAAGAAAAGCGAATCGTCGTAAATTCGGGATTATTGTTCAAAGCTGCAATCACGTGCGATCCTACATTAGAACCTGAGCTACAGGCACTTCCACCGGAAACACTGATACCAGCTATATCCAGATTGAACAATAACATATCCGACTTGGGCGACGGCGGAAAAGATACGCTGAGTACCTTATAGTGCCCATTCTCAGGATCGCCGTTGATTTGAATACCTTCGAAATTGGCTTTCAATTGCTCTCGCAGATAATTTCTTACCGACAGAATCTGTTCACGCCGTTCCGGGAGATTTTCATAGGCCAGTTCCAGCGCTTTCGCAAAACCGATAATACCGTATAAATTCTCCGTACCGCCGCGCATGTTACGCTCCTGGGCGCCCCCGTCAATAAAGGGTTTGATCAGATTATCCGCATTGATATAAATAAAGCCGATCCCTTTGGGGCCGTGCAATTTATGCGCCGAACCAGACAGAAAACCGATCTTTATTCTGGACACATCAATTGGGAAATAACCCATAGTTTGTACCGTATCAGATTGAAACAAAGCCTCGTATTGCTCGCAAAGTGCGGCGATTTCGTCCAGGTCAATCATAACCCCAATTTCATTGTTAGAATGCATCAGGGATACCATCGTTTTTTTATCACCTGATTTTAACAACGCCTCCAAATGCATCAGATCGGGCTTGCCTTTTTTATCCAATTTTACAAAATTGATCTCTACCTTATCATGTTTTTCCAGCGTTTCCAGGGTATGCAAAATGCAGTGGTGTTCGATAGGCGAACTGATAATCCTTCTTACTCCAAGGTCACGTACAGCACATTTTAGCGCCATGTTGTTGGATTCCGTACCGCCTGAAGTGAAAAAAATCTCTCCAATTGACGCACCAATATATTTGGCAATTTGCTTTCGCGCTTGTTCAATCGCAGCACGCGCGCGACGTCCCTCCGCATGAATAGAAGACGGATTCCCATTGTTCTCACGCATCATTTCCACCATAGCGGAGATTACCTCCTCATGCATCGGTGTGGTAGCTGCATTGTCGAAAAAAACTCTCATGATTCCTCGGTTAGTTTTTTTGTAAACCAATCTTGAACGATTTCGGTTTCAATTTCGTATTTGTGAGTGAATTCATTGGTTCGGCGGTTGTAAGAATAATCATTGCCCCAGGCTTCAAAATTATGATAAACCGCTTCCACTGCATCCAAAGTTGCTTCAAGTTCAGCATCGGTCATCGTCGGATGGATCGACATACGCACCCAGCCTGGCTTTTGTGATAAATTTCCGTGGCTGATCTCATCGGTGATCATTTTTGAATAGCCTGGCGATACCTCCAGAAGATAGTGTCCGTAAGTACCCGCGCAGGAACAACCACCCCGCATTTGCACGCCAAAGCGATCGTTCAGCAATTTCACCGCCAAATTATAATGCAAACCTTCTATGTAAAAAGAGATCACTCCCAATCGATTACGCATATGACCAGCCAGGATATGTAATTTTGGCAGCTTGTCGAAGCGTACCCAGATTTTTTTCAGCATTTCCTCCTCCCGGTGCAGCATATTTTCAATGCCCATCTCCGCTTTAAGCTGGAAACACAAGGCGACTTTCATCGTTTGCAAAAACGCCGGCGTACCGCCATCTTCACGTGCTTCGATCTCGTCGATATATTTGTGCGCCCCCCAGGGGTTGGTCCAGTCCACCGTGCCGCCGCCAGGATTGTCGGGAATACGGTTAGAATATAATTTCGGATCAAAAACCAGAATGCCGGTTGTGCCCGGGCCGCCCAGGAATTTATGCGGAGAAAAATAAATAGCATCCAGATGTTGCGAAGGATTCTCCGGGCGCATATTGATCTCGATGTAAGGCGCAGAGCA
>CAZGAU010000035.1:35356-38337 GCA_964523725.1 uncultured Saprospiraceae bacterium | reverse complement strand
AAGACATTTAAAACTTTATAAATCCGAAGCCGGCATGCGATGTACTTTCGTGTGCCGGTTTTTATTTTCGCTTCAGCCGTGTAATAAAATCCTGGATCGCCCGATCGAGCCTGGGTTGCTCTAGTCTGCCGTTTTGCTCATGCAGAAATGAAACTTCTGTCTCTCCGGTTTGGGTATTGACAACTGTGATATTAAGGCTGGCTCTGGCTTTGTCGTCTGCGTTGGTGGGGGGATTATCAAATTGATAGCGAATAATGTAGTCAGAAGGTTTTTCTTCCATGTATGGAATGTTGACTACCAGCGGATTAGGGTTGTAAATGGAATCAAAAGGCATAGTTGGGTTTGGGAAAACCGTGCTACCTGGCAAGCGAAAGCTGTTGTCAGAAATTACCCGGAAATTATTGGTCAGCAAATAATGTTCCAGGCGGCCCGCCACCGGATCATTTGAATTGAGCGTAATCACTTTGAAAGTGGCATTTGGGTTGAATCCTGGCGATCTGTAAAAACTTGCATTTTGATAACCGATACAAGCGGCAGCAAGTAAACACACCAGGCAGGCAATGAACAAATGTTTGAAATTCATATCACAACGTGTTTATTATTATGGTATTATAACGCTTTTGCAATAGGTTGTTTTAACAAAATACGTTTTTATTGCCGGAAATTTTATCTTTGACGGTAAGAATACAATTTAACAGTCTCAACTCCTTAACACCGAAACAGATTATGACCTTTGAAGAATACCGGAAATATGATGCGCTCGGCTTAGCCGACTTAATTCGTAAAAAAGAAATTACACCGGCTGAACTGATTGAAATTGCCATCCAGCGTGCGGAACGGGTTAATCCCAAACTCAATGCGATCATCCACAAAATGTACGATAAAGCCAAGGAAATGGCGGCTCAGGTGGATATGAACGCGCCGTTTGCCGGGGTTCCTTTTTTGATCAAAGATATCGGTATTCATATCAAAGACGAACTGCTGACCCGCGGCAGCAAAGCCTGGCAGGGTTTTAAATCTTCCGAGGACAGCCTGATCGTAAAAAAATACCGGCAGGGCGGGCTTATCTTTCTTGGACGTACCAATAGTCCCGAATTGGGTATTACGCCTTATACCGAACCCAAACATTACGGCCCTACGCTAAATCCATGGAATACCGCCAAAACGTCCGGTGGTTCCAGCGGTGGATCGGCGGCGGCAGTAGCAGCGGGTATCACACCGATTGCTACGGCTAGTGATGGTGGTGGTTCTATTCGGATTCCGGCAGCGAATTGCGGTCTATTTGGTCTGAAACCAAGCAGAGGCAGGGTTTCTCTTGGCAATCATAGTGGCGAATGGTGGAGCGGAGCAGTGGTAGAAGGCTGCGTAAGCCGTACCGTGCGCGATAGTGCTGCTTTTCTGGATTTGATCCAGGGGAATGAAGTGGGCGATTTATACCTGACCAAACCACCTGTGCGTCCCTATTCGGAAGAAGCTCAAACCGATCCCAAACCTTTAAAAATAGCTTATTCTACACAGCACACGCTGGGGCATAAGATGCACGCCGAAACTGCGAAAGCGGTACACCAGGCGGCAGAATTGCTGAAAGATCTGGGGCATCAGGTAGAAGAAGTAAAATTACCTTTCGAAGCCGAAGATCTAACGGAAGTTTTTCTGACCATGGTAGTGGCAGAAGTAGCCGCCGATTTACAGGATTTGGAAAAATTTCTGGGACGAAAAGTGCGCCCCTCTGATGTAGAAACAGCTACCTATGCGCTTGCTTTATTGGGCAGAACTTTTTCGGCCAGGGATTTTGTACACCAAAAGCGCCGCTGGAACGATATTGCCCGCCGCGTGGGCGCTTTCCATGAAAAATATGATGTATTGCTCACCTCCACCGTGTCGCTTCCGCCTTTTGATATTGGTGAAATTCAGCCGACCAGCGGAGAGCTTACTTCACTTGGTATTGTGAACACCCTAGGTTTAGGCGCCGTTTTGAAAGCAAGCCTGGGACCGCTGGCGGAGAAAACCTTTTCTTACATTCCTTATACGGCAATTGCCAATATGACGGGACAACCCTCGATGTCGGTGCCTCTCCATTGGACGCCGGACAACCTGCCGGTTGGCACGATGTTCACTGCCGCACTTGGGCGTGAAGACCTTTTATTTCAATTGGCTGGTCAGTTGGAAAAAGCCAAGCCCTGGTTTGATAAGATTCCCGAAATTTAAAAATAGCGTATATTATTGATTTGTGATCACCCCAATATTCGCAGCACTTGCCAGAGCATTTGCACAAAAACAATTTTTCCGATTAGCAACAAGGGATAAACCAAAGCGTAGCCGTAGGTTGGAATTTTATTATGCGCCTGGTTATTGGCAAAATCGAGGTTTGCCGGGTGGTGACTAATCATGCCGATCAGTAAAATGTATGGAATGCGTAGCAATTTGTAACCCAGAAAAAGAATTAAAATCCCACCCAAAAGACTTACCATCGTGCCTGAAAGCAACATTAGCGGACCGACCGGGCTAAGCATCGTGGAAAGAAACGTTGCCCCGGAGTTGATGCCAATCGCCGCGAGCATCAGCATCAGCCCGATCTGGCGGAGGGTGAGATTGGCAGAGTAGGGGAGCGTCCACAAAATCGGGCCGGAACGTCTTAAATAGGATAGCAAAAGCCCCGCTACCAGTGGTCCGCCCGCAAAACCCAGACTGAAAATAATGTTCCCCGGCAATGCCATTTCCACCGAACCGATCAGGATGCCCAACCCCATGCCCAAACCGAAGGAAAGCAGGTCGATATGGCTGATATGCTCGTAAGAATCGCCGAACAGTTGGGCAATTTGTTTCATGTCTTTTTTCCGGGCGAGAATACGCACCCGGTCGCCCAGTTCTAGCACCGTATCAGCATTCACCAGCGAATCCACGTCGCCGCGGCGGATGCGGGTGAGAATAACCGGGAATTGTTCGTTGAGATTGAGCGAAGCAATGGTTTTGCCGGCAAT
>CAZGAU010000035.1:0-35256 GCA_964523725.1 uncultured Saprospiraceae bacterium | reverse complement strand
GAATAACCGGGAATTGTTCGTTGAGATTGAGCGAAGCAATGGTTTTGCCGGCAATTTTTGGATTTGAGACAAACAAGCGCCGAATGTCAAACACAGAGCGGTCTTCCGAAAGGTCTTTGTCAGTCATTTTTCCCAGGATTTCTGCGACGCGATTCACGTCATCCTGCTCGCCGATGATGCCTACCAGGTCACCGGATTTGAATATAGTATCATAATTGCAAAGCGTATCTTCTTGTCCTTCACGACGCAGGCGCCCAAACAACACTTGCATCTGGTGCTGATGTTTCAAATCGCGAAGGCTAATGCCGGTAGCAGTATCTTTTTGCACCGCAATCGTCAAATGCACAATCGGCATACCTGTCGGAAATTCACTGCCCAATGCCTGGGATTCTTTAGCATAATTAATCCGGAAAACCCTTTGCATTAGTGCCATTGCGATCATTAGTCCGAGCACACCTACCGGATAGGAAATAGAGTAGCCCACCACCGCGTTGTTCGACATGATTTCTGCATTCTCGCCGCCGTTTTTCTGAATGGCATCCAATAAACCCGCCAAAGCAGGCGTATTTGTGGTAATACCCGACAGCAGTCCTGCCGCCGCTGAAGCATCAAAACCCATCCAGACCGAAGCCAGTCCAATAAATACCGACAAAATACTCAAGGTCAGTAGTGCCAGGAACAAATTGGAAACGCCGCGTGTTTTTAGCGAACTAAAAAACGAAGGCCCTGAACTCAAACCAATGCTGTACACGAAAATCGCCAATCCCAACAATTTGATCACATCCGGGATTTTGATCTCCGGGCGGATGGCGCCGATGGCTAGCCCCACGAACAGCACTGCCGCTACACCCAGGCTATTGCCTCGAAATTTGAGATTACCCATAAACGAGCCGATCGCCGCTGCCAAAAACAAATACAATAGTGCTTCTTCGGTAGAACCTTCGGTATGCATAGTTTGGATGTTGGTTTTTTGTTTTTGAATATTAAAAGCCAATATCAAATATCCAAATACTAAATAAAGTTCGTGTCAAAATTACACAGTAAATAGCATCCTCCGCATGATTAAAATCATTCTGTAAAGAATTGTGGATAAGATTCTTTTCGCAAGCTTCTTTTCCATTATTTTTACCCGACAACTCAAATCGCGCTAACCATGACCGATAAAATACCACCCATTCTCTGGCAACCCTCGGAAGCTTTTCAGCATCGTTCTAATCTGCGGATGTATCTGGACTGGCTTTATGAGCAAAAAAAGCTGCTGTTCAAAACCTACGACGAAGTCTGGCAATGGTCGGTGGAGCATCCGGCGGACTTTTGGGAGTCGGTATGGAAATATTTCAGAATTATCAGCCATACGCCTTATCGCGAAGTGTTGTCCAATGATCCTATGCCGCATGCAAAGTGGTTTATGGGGAGCACATTAAATTATGCCGAACATATTTTCCGAAGTTATACCGATGAGCATCCGGCTATTATTTTTCAATCGGAAACCCAACCGATGACGGAGATTTCCTGGGCTTCACTTCGGCAACAAGTGGTGGCCTTGAGTGCGTATTTGCGCAAAGCGGGCGTACAAAAGGGGGATCGGGTGGTGGCATACCTGCCAAATATCCCGGAAGCGACGGTGGCTTTTCTGGCAACGTGCTCCATTGGGGCGGTTTGGTCGAGCTGCTCGCCGGATTTTGGTGCAAATAGTGTAATTGATCGCTATCAACAAATTGAACCAAAGGTTTTAATTGCGGTAGATGGCTACCAATATGGAGGCAAGCCTTTCGATAAGCTGGAAACGGTACGCGAATTGTACGACCAGCTCCCGACCTTGTCGCAAGTGATCGTCCTGCCGTATCTGAACAAACACGCGGATATATCTAAAATTCCCGATAGCACCCTGTGGGCGGACACCATGACCGATACTGCTGCCGAACTGCATTTTGAAGCGGTACCCTTCGAGCATCCAATCTGGGTATTGTACTCTTCGGGAACGACGGGTTTACCTAAAGCGATTACGCATTCGCAAGGCGGGGTCTTGCTGGAACATTACAAATACCTGGCCTTTCATAACGACGTCCACTCCGGCGAGCGCTTCTTCTGGTTCTCCACTACGGGTTGGATGATGTGGAATTTTGTGCAGGCCTCGTTGCTGGTGGGCGCTACGATTGTGTTATATGACGGTAGCCCGGGGTATCCGAGTCTGAATGTGCTATGGCGATTCGCAGAACAGGCAAAAATAGCGCATTTTGGTACGAGTGCGCCGTATTTGGTGGCGTGTATGCAGCAAAACTTGCACCCTGGCGAGGAATATAACCTGAAATCATTGCGCTCGATTGGTTCTACGGGTTCACCCTTGCCTCCTGAGGCTTTCGATTGGTGCTACGCGAGTATCAAATCGGACCTTTGGCTTTGCTCGATGAGCGGCGGCACAGACGTTTGCACGGCATTTGTGGGCGGCAATCCTTTAGAACCGGTCTATGAAGGAGAAATCCAGTGCCGGGGGCTTGGCTGCGCTTTGTATGCCTACGATGAGGAAGGCAATCCGGTGATCGACGAAGTTGGCGAGATGGTCATCACCAAGCCGATGCCTTCCATGCCGATCTATTTTTGGAATGACGCCGACGGGCAGCGCTATCTGGGCAGCTATTTTGATACCTATCCGGGCATCTGGCGGCATGGCGACTGGGTGGAAGTAACTTCGCGGGGCACCTTGATTATTTATGGTCGTTCGGATGCAACCTTGAACCGTCAGGGTGTGCGCATCGGTACCAGCGAGATTTATAGCGCTTTGCTCAAGGTAGCTGAAGTCAAAGACAGCCTGATCGTGAACCTCGAAATGGCAGGCGGACGCCACTACATGCCCTTGTTTGTCATCCTGGAGGAAGGAGAGGAACTGACCGAGGCTTTAAAAAAGAAAATCAACCAGACCTTAAAAACAGAATACTCGCCGCGACACGTACCCGATGAGATCATCGAAGTGCCGGATATCCCTTACACCATCAGCGGCAAGAAAATGGAAGCGCCGGTGAAGAAAATACTGCTCGGACGCCCGGTCGAAAAAGCCGCGAATATTGATTCGATGCGCAATCCCGCGTCGCTGGATTTTTTTGTCGCATTTGCGAAGGAGATGGAGCGATAAATCAGGTATTCATCCTAGCCTAAATTCCGGAACCAGCTAATTTTCAGATAAAAACCTTCAAATTTAAAACAAAAATACCCTCTTGCGACGCCGCAGGAGGGTATTTTTACGTAAAATATGTCGATTTTAAATAAAAAACTTCACTTTTAAAACGAAAATCACCGAATGTCACGTGAAATCACTGATTTTAACGCTAGAAATGCCGTTTCAACACAAAAATCGTCAGATTTAACACGAAATCGCCAAATTTAACGTAAAAAACAGCGTTTTTAATACGAAATCATTGAGTTTAGCGCAAAAAATGTCACTTTCAACACAAAAAATGCCTGATTTGACTTTAAAAGAGGCAGTTATGATGCTAGATATGGGTTTTTTAAAACAAAAATCTACGTTTTTCGAGCAAAAACTACCGGTTTTAATGTAAAAATAGGGTTTTATATCGTTGGCTTCGTGCCATTAGTTTACCCAGACATACCTTCCTTTAGGATATTTCACAGAATAGGAAATAGTCAGTTCGCGCTGTTCACCCGGAGGGATTTGCAGGTTCCAAATGACCTCGCCTGAGTTTTCAGTTTGCTGCCCACCGGAAAGTTCTTCTACGGTTACCTCAATTTCTTTGTCTTGCGAAACAGGCACTTGGTCTTTTACAATTAGGTTTACTTGCTGTTTTTTATTGTTACGAACGATCATTTTATAGCTGCGGGTTTCTGTTTGTTTATTCCCCAAAAAATTTCTTTTATTGAATTCTTTCAGACTTTCTCTTTGGATGAGAATGCCCTGATCGCGCCCGAGATAGATATCCAGGGTGTCACTTAGGAATCGTACATCCAGCAGTGACTTGCCCAGATAGGTATCTTCAAAGAAAAGATTGGTTTCTCCTTCCAGAATATTGTACTGTGCCCAATCGTAAATCTTTGCCGTGAGGAAAGCGTCTTTTTCCAGTTTGGGAATTGCCTGGTATTCGTAAAAAGTGGGGATATCATATTGCGTTAATTCCAGGGTTTGGGTTTTGCCATCCGATTTAACGGTAAACGGAATGTCCAGCGCAAATTCCACCGAAGTTTGATTTTCAACCAAAGTGGTTGGGGGCGTTGTTACCCTGCTTCCTCGTGCTTGGCCTTTTAAAGCTCCAACACTATAACCTGTTACTACAACTTCATCTAGTAGAACAGCACTTTCTTCCAGCGCAATTTGCAAAAACGACCCCGTTATGGGCACTTGTTGGTTAGTAAATCCGGTATAAGAAACAATAATTTCGGTAGCGCCTGCAGGAATATTAATCGAAAAATTTCCATCTACATCGGTAGCAGTGCCAACTGAGGTGCCTTTCACGAGGATTGTAGCACCGATCAAGGGTTCACCGCGCTCATCCGTAATCTTGCCTGTCACAACAGGCACATTCCGACCAACGCCGGGCATGATTGCGTAGCCGGGTCTGTTACGCGCGTTAAAATTTAAGTAATATGGACGTAAAGCAGGCAGATTGCCAGAAGCAGTAGGGTTGGCATTGGAAAAAACAAGCTTGATATTGTTCCAGTCTTCTTCGGTACTCTGGCGGATATTGGCTTTATAGGTCAGTTCTACAGGAGATTCCACATCTACTATTTTTAAATCATAAGAAGGAAACCATCCAGCGTTACCGCAGAAGTAAGATAACTCAAAATTGCCTTCCACCGCGATTTTGCTGGAAACAGCCACGACAATCTCGCTGGTTTTTTTGTACTGTTTATTGGTTAATGTCTTTAAATTAGTTTCCAATTCGGCAATGTTTTTTTCATTAGATCGCTTGCGCTTGTGGATATGAAGTTGCTCGAATCTGATTTCTTTGATCCGATTGGCATAGTAAACATTAATGGACTCTAAATCAGTGACCTTGTAGCCTGTATCCTTGCCACTGATGGTTTTATTTTCTTTCAAAAAGGCTTCTTCTTCCTGCAAGGAAGCTAATAAAGCGTCGTCGAAGGCTAAACTGTCTTTCAATGTTGCAATTTTCATGTAGATGGAGTCAATTGCGGCTTTATCCTGGGCTATTTCGACTTTTTGCTCCCGTTCTTCCTTGCCGAATTCGTGGCTTACAGATAAAACGACGAAGTCGCCGGTTGATTTTACCCGGATACTTTGCACATCCATATAGGGCGACAAGCCTTTGAATATCAATTTGCTTTCTCCAATTGGAATCTGGGCGGAGGCTTTCCGAATAATCTGTGCATTTTGCAGGAAGACGGTGACGCGCTCGATCGAAGAGGCAACCGGAATTTCTTTTACTTCTTGGGCTTTGGCTGTAGCCAAGAGCGCGATCATGGTCAGCAGCGTAAGTATTGTTTTTTTCATAACAGGATTCAATTAATGGTGGAATAATATTTTCTTTGGATGAAAGGAAGTATCCCTCCTTGCCATTAGTGATGCACCATGTAGAAAAAATACATAAAAACGGGGAGTAAAAATTTTAGAAATGAGAATCGGATAAAGAGAATTTGGCTTCAATTCGGCGTATTTTAAAATAAAATACCCTGCTTTGGTGTCAGAATTACCTGGTGCAAATGCAGTCGATGCCTCCGCAGGAGGTGTCACCTGCATAGTTTAATTCGAATCCATTCTTACGATCTTCGGCAGGAAGGTTCCGATTACGTCCACGAGGTCTTGCTGGAAAGCCATCACTTGTTCGATATTTTTATAAGCCATTGGCGCTTCGTCTAGTCCACCACCGATAAGCTCGACGTTGTGTTTGGCCAGATGCTTGTCCAGTAGGTCGCGATTGACGGCTTCTTTGGCTTTGCGACGCGACATTTGACGACCCGCACCGTGGGATGCGGAGTTGATGGACTGGTGTTCGCCGCGCCCGCGCACGATAAAGCCCGGCGCGGTCATAGATCCCGGAATAATGCCCAACACGCCCTCGCCAGCAGGGGTTGCGCCCTTGCGATGGACGATTACTTCCTTCCCATTTGCCAAGGTCTCCTTCCAGGCAAAGTTGTGATGGTTCTCCACTTTGGCGATCGGCTCCAGCCCCAGGGCTTTCGCCATGCGCAAATGGATGTGCCGGTGATTCGCCGAGGCATAATCGCCCGCAAGGTTCATAGCCAGCCAGTACTCTATGCCGGCTTCATCGTCGAGCGAGAGCCAGGCGAGGTGACGGGCGTCTTTTGGCAGCGGACATTTCTCCATCGCCACTTTGGTATAGTGCTGTGCGATCGTAGCGCCGAAGCCCCGCGACCCGGAATGCGAGAGCACGCCGACGTATTCCCCGACCGGCAAGCCAAACTCGTTTTGTTCGTCTTTAATGGCTACAATTCCGAATTCTACAAAGTGATTCCCGGAACCCGAGGTGCCGATCTGCTCGTACGCCTTGCGCTTCAGGTCTTTCAGGAATTTGATCTCTTTGAACTCGGAGCGTTCCAGCACGGCGTCGTCAAAAGGTTTGTCAAACGTACCTTGCCCGAAGCGGGTATTTTCGACGAGTAAGTCTTTCAGATTGGCACGATTGGCATCCAAAAAGCGGGTTTTCAGATCATAAACGGTAAGGCACATGCGGCAACCGATGTCCATACCGACGCCATAGGGTATAATCGCGTTATCGGTGGCAAGTACGCCACCAATGGGCAGTCCGTAGCCCTGATGCGCGTCGGGCATAAGCGCGCCTGCCACGGTAATCGGTAAACGCATGGCGGTTTCCATCTGCTCAATGGCGCCTTGTTCGATGCCTTCCACGCCATAAGTTTCGTAAGCCATGGGGTCTTCTGCAAGAGGGATGGTTTTCGGACCTTCTTTCTTGACGGTTTCGCGCATCAGCACTTTAGCGATTTGCCCAAGGTCTTCCTGATCTGCATAAGCTTCAGGATTTTCCAGCACCTTCTTTAAAATAGCGAGCGCCTCGTGTTTTGTGTAGCGCTTGTAATAACGATGCATCACACTAATAGCTACGCCAATCGAAGGATTTTCCCGGAAGCCGATCTCCACTAAGTCTTTGCCGCGTAGTTTCAGTTTAGCCATGTGAAATTGAAGTGTTGGAAAATGTTTTTTTAGAATACAGTTGTTTCAATTGTCCCCAACAAGCCAGAAAGAAAAATAATTCCGCCAAAGCGCGATGAATAAAAAAACAGGACCCCCAATTATATGGGATCCTGTTCCTTTTTTACAGATAAACAGGTACATCGTTCACCGATATACCGTTTGTTACTTCCCAACCGCCTGCATCCGGCGCAGGAAGAGCTGGGCATCGCTGATCTCCACGGGCTGTATTTCGTACGTTTCGCCATCCGGCATTTTGAAAACGAGGTCTTTGTCTTTCAAACCGCCAAGCGCTTCCATGAAAGCCTGGTTATTGGAGGTCACGCTCAGGATTCCCTGTTTGTAGCCAAAGAAATACACCAACTCACTGGTGGTTTTCAGATAAATATAGAGGCGATCGTCTTCGTTGGTGGGCATCCGGCACTCGATATAACCGGTGAGCACCTTGTGCAATGGTTCACCGTTGATACTCATCACGCCGAGCTTAGTATCGGTGGTCACGAAAGACTGATAATCTACATCCCATTTCATCTTGGCTTTGCTAAACATGAAAGTGTAAGGATTGTATTTCTTGGGAATGTCAAGATAACCCGAGCTCATGCCGGTAATGGCGGTTTCCATCTCGTCATTTTTCGGGAACAGATCTGAGGCCGCTTTTTTGTAAAAATTGACATCGGTCAGATAAGGAATAATCGAGGCATCGAAGCTGGAAGTAATGTCATTGTACATGATTTTGAGCAGTTGCTCCGGTAATTGAAACTGCACACCCAGCATCAGCTCGGCGGTGACGGGCATGGCTGGTTCTTCGGTAGGCACAGGCGCAATCAAAGAAGCTGTATCGCTGACGATTTCCGGATTTTCCACGATGGGCGGGAAAGAAGTTTTAGCCGTACCTGCCGCATCGATCTTCACATATTTTAATCCGGAACCCAGGAAAAACCTACCCTCGGCTTCTACGCTGGCATCGGCATTTTTGAACAGAAACTGATTGCCGCGGATGTCGTTGGTCAGCACTCTTGCCGAATCGCCAAAGATAAATTGGTCTTTATTTTCCAGGTATTTGAAAACGCCCTTGGCCGGGAATATTTCGCGGTCTTTGCGGAAGTGCAGCGGCATCATCACGCGGGGATAAATTTGGGCGCGTTCCTTGCTCAGGAACAAACCGGTTTCCAATGGCTCACCTTCTTCGCTTTTTGGCGAATCATAACGGATAGCCAGATCCTGCTTGTCGCCTTCGCTGCTTACATTAAACCAGTAGGGCTTGGGCAATTTGTCGGCAGTAAGCCGGGCAAAGCCATCAAACTTAAGGTTTTTGGTCTCTGCGCTCAGGCTGATGGTGCCGTAGAATTCGGTTTTGTGATCGATGTAAAATCCGGTTTCAGGCTTCACTTCGCCTACGGCGCGGGTCACGGTGCGCTTTTCGCTGTAGCTGCCTTTGCCCACGGGCTGACCGGTAATTTCCTGGAATTCGATTTCCTGTTGCTTGTCAGCAATGTTGTATTCGTAAAAACCTTTTGCGCGGTAGAACCGGCGACCGAGAATATTGACCGTAGCGCGATTGATCACGTGGTTTTGATTGACCGTATCGCATACAATCTTGGCGTTTTCCAGCGTCGTCATCACACCACCGGGTTGGATTTCCACATATCCGCTATCCGGATAAATGAAAGCGTCGGCGGCCACAATATTGGGTACGCCGCTAATTTTTAATTCGCTGGTTTTCAAATCATAGGAGGCATTTTGCCCCTGAAATCGCAGCGAATCCTGGTCGGGGTGGATGGAAAGAAAACTCCCAAGCTTGCTGGCATCTGATTTGAAAGTAATCAGTTCATCCTTCATGTTCCAGGTAAACTCGTTCATGGAAGTTTCATACTGGTTGTAGGGTAGGGTGGTCACCAAAAACTCGTCGTTGGCTTTGAAAGTGCCTACTTCCTTGTCGAAATCGACGTCTCCCTTGACATTGGAGGTTTTCAACGCAAGGTTTTCTGCGCCTGGCGCCTTGATTTTTAAATCCGTTGTATCTGCTTTGGCAGAAAAAGCGCCAAAAGAGAAGAGCTCAGAAGTCATATTGGCTTTTTCCCAGTCGAGCGTGCCGTCACCTTTCAAACCACCCGGGGTCAGGATCAAGGTACCGCTCAGGGTATGGTTTTCCTTTGCAAAAAGCTTAAACGGCGCGGTTTCTGAACGGATGTACATGCTGTCCTGGTAAGGACGCCAGTCGATGCTCACGTCCACGCCGCGTACTTTGGGTGTTTGTACGCTGCTCGTGCGGTCTTCTTCGAGGTTAAACTGATCAGCGCGTGCCTCCATTTCCTCAGGCATAAAGTGGATTCCCTTGGCGTCGATCGAGGCGCCGAGATATTTGAGCTTTCCTTCGCCCAGCAAGCCTTTGTTGCTCAGGTTGACATTGCCGATGTAAGTCCCTTTGCCTTTGTAAACCGGGTAGCCTTCTACCGGCGTTTTGCTAATAAAGCCAAGTGAGAAATCGTCGTCCTGGAGTTTCAGCGTTTCTTTGAAATCCGGGAAAATATCTGCCGAATGCAATTCGCCTTTGAATTGGATGTCTTTGGCAGTGAAGCGATCCAGATGATTAAAACTAAAGGGAACAACCCGGAAATAGAAGGAATCGCGCGGGTAAATCTTGGCTTGAGACGTATCGATATCGTAAAAAACGTAAGAATCAGCCTTGGTTTGAAGAGAAGGAAAAATGACAATGTCTTCTTGCCCCGACTTGTTGTTGGGGGCGTCAATCAAGAGGATTCCGTTCAGGTGCTCGATTCGCGAACCAATAGAATAGGCAATGGGTTGATTGTTTTCATCTAATTGATCAGTGGGAACGAACAGGTCAAAATATCTTACCGAATCCAGCACGATCTGGAATTTTTCGTAGTCAAAGTGGTAATCCTTGCCTTCCAGTACGGCGTAGCCGGCGAATAATTTCCCATCGAAATCCATATTACGATTGGGGCGCAGGTGAATCTGATCGCCCACCGGGAGCACGCCTACTTTTTGTATTTTGCTAAACTCTACCCGAGGCACGCCACTGATAGTCATAGAGTTATCCCGCATGTTAAGCACGGCATTGGTACTGTCGGTTTTCGAGCGAATTTTCAGAAAATCGTAGTCCACTTTTTTCTGGCTAGCATCTGCATAATGGAAAACTTTGTCCTTGACTTCCACTTTTTGTTCATCGCTGTCGTAATTGATAAAGCCCTGTGCAACAAGGTCGTATAAAAGATTTTGAATGTTATCAACCGTGAATTTCGAATTGATCCGCTTGGCGAGCAAATCGGCGTCGATGATCCTGGTTTGTTCCCGCTCGGCGGTCACCTTCATGATCGCAATCGGATTGACCGTGGCGATATTCTGGATTCTTTGGTAATCATTTTCATTAAAATAATCGAGTGATTCAAAATTAACATCGGTTTTAAAGGTTGATTTAATCACCTTTTTTCCAACGATCAATGAGTCGCTGTCGAGATAAATCACGATGTCTTCCGCGTCAATATTGATGTTGTGGGAAGAACTGAAGAACGGATTTCGATCGCTGCCGCGCTCGCCGCGCGAGAGCTGGATAACATTGTTATTAATATCATGACGAATATTAACTGAAGGGTGGTAAATGGAATCCTGCCCAAAGTAAATAACAGTTTCTACACGTGATGCCACGATCAGTTCACCGCGCCGAATGGTGAAAGACTCTGCCGCACCCCTGAAAGAGACCTTGGTTCGATCGTTTTCTACTTTTACTTCGGCCTTATTTTCCTTGGTGCCGTAACCATACACCGTGGAGCCCTGCAATCGAAATCCGCCCGTGTAATGAATTCCTTTGCCAAGATCATCTACTTCCAGGCGATTGTCCTTACTTTGAAAACGTGGATAAGAACCAAGGGTGGCGTCGTTTCCAAAAACCAGCTTGTCGCTGAAAGTGCCTGGAATGAGCTTATTGCCAAAAAATTGCGGGTAGTAAAGTTTGGCATCTTTGACTTCGTAAAGACTCTTCTTTGTTTCCAGCTCGTATTCACCGAGTTCTACATATACATCGGGCATGCCGAGGCGTTCCCAGGTGACCTTGCCGGTCTTGCCTTTCCATGTTTGCTCTACCGGAAAATATTCGCCGGAGGTTTGTAGAATAAAAATAGAATCCTGACGATGCCCGGCCATCAGGTCGAGTTTATCAAAATAGAGCGAAGGTTGCTTGTCGTTATAGCGCCATTGAAAATTATCGGTAAGGGCATACCAATTGGTGCCCAGATCAGAATTGCGCAGTTTCTTACTCTCGAAAAAATCTTTGGAAAAACGCAGAAAATCAAGATACGGATTGAGCTTTTGGTTTTCGATATCGGCGAGCATGGCATCAAGAATGAGGTGCCAGTCTTTGAAGATTTGTTCCGGATTTCCTGTTTTTTTCACTGCCATCAGCGCGTTCAGATAGTCCATGAAATACGGGCTGGCGGTCATGCGATATTGCAGCATGCGGTTGCTGGTGTTTAAAATTTGCTGTGATTCTTCATCGGAAAATACGCCGCTTTTGAAGCTTTTTTCAAACTCCTTGTAAATATCTTCCATAGTTTTTTGCTTGCTGGCGGTCATGTAAGACCCTAGTTGGGCGGTAAATTCCGAACGATCTTCCGAAAATTTTTCGAGCCTTTGAGCAGAAGAATGGACGATAAAGCCAACAGTCAGGGTCAGCAATAGGTATAGCTTTCTCATTCCGTTTAATTTTGGTTTTATATATTTATGTTCATGGTTTGGTAAAAAAATCCTCCTCTGAATCGGACTTCCGATCCGTCTTCTGAATATCAGAACGTATAAACAGGGGGTATAGATTGCAATGCAAATGCCAGAAAGGCAAATAAAAATTGGTCGGCTGGCTTACTTTAACAATTTTAGACAAACCCAGTTCCCTCTTTCCAGCCTGGCATCCAGTGTAAATCGATAGTCTTCCATAAATGTGAGCAGCACGGGTACGTCTTGTTTCAAAATGCCGGAAATCAGTAATACACCATTTTTCGCCAGTTTTTGGTGCAGAGCCGACAGCGAATCAAGAATGACGTTGCGATTGATGTTCGCTAAAATGACATTGTAGCCAGAGTCGAGCACATTATTGAGCGTACCGTGGATCGCCTGAATGTTGTCCACATTGTTGATCTGCGCATTTTCCATAGTATTGTGAAAAGCTTCTTCTTCAATATCCACTGCGTCGATGATCGCTGCGCCCAGCTTGGATGCCAAGATGGCCAGAATTCCAGTGCCGCATCCATAGTCAAGGACTTTCGCGCCGCTGAAAGGTTGCTCGCGCATCGTTTTTATCATCATCCAGGTGGTTTCGTGGTGGCCGGTACCGAAGGCCATTTTAGGATTGATGACCAGTTCGTAGCTCACGTTTTTCATCGGCGGATGGAAATCGGCGCGAATGCCGCAGAAATTGTCCACTTGCACCGGCTGGAAGTTGGCTTCCCATTCGGCGTTCCAGTTGCGCGGAGCGATTGCTTCGCGTTCGTAGGTAAAAGAAAATTGCTTTTGCAAGGAATGCAGTTCGGCTTCTAGTGTGACAATGTCTTCTGAATCAGGTATATATGCATTCAAACCTTCTTTAGTTTCTTCAAAAGAAGCAAAAGGAAGTTCATTCAAAAATGCCAGCAGCAATTCTGCTTTGCGGGGCTCCACAGCAATACGATATAGTAAATAATTCAAATTCATGTTTGTGATCTTTCGAATACCTCAACGTCCATTGTGATCCGCTGCGTGTGCGCCGCTGCGATGTTTTACGGTGGAAGGCGCAACTCCCAGGTTTTTGTCAATGTTCAATTCCGGAGCAGCGGCTTCGATGCCGATTTTGATGATAGCCAGGTGATGCACAGCGTGATCGTGGGCAAACATCAGTTCGCGGCCGACGGAAGATGCAAGCAAGGGTCTTTCTTCAAAACTATGATTGGAAAAATCACCCCAAACCTGAAGATTTTTTTGTTCCGGAAATTCCTGTATCGCTTCAACGATGCGTTTGAAGATCGCTCTCGCATGAGCAGGATCCGATTCCATGACCGGATTGCGGTCGCGGTGTGCATAGTCGATGATTCCTGACTCGATGCCTTTGATCAGGCAAAGGTAAAAGTCAAGGATATGCCGGAAATGCTGCCCGATGGAAGAGCCGTTAAAAATGTCAAGTGGTTTTGTATAGGTTTGATTATCAATGGAATTTAATAAATCGGTAATCTGCCCTATCATTTGTTTGTTTCCTTCGATACAATTCATTATTTGAATACTTGTAATTTGTGAATCGTGATTTTTGATTCTTACGGGCAATTTGGTTAAGGCAGTTTTATTAATAAATTTCTTTTTTACTAGCTTTTAATGTGTTTAATAACAAAGAAACTACGGTCATTTGCCCGACGCCCCCGGGCACCGGAGTGATGTAGCTGGATTTCGGAGCAACGCCTTCGTAGTGCACATCTCCTTTCAACGTATAGCCCCGCGGAGCTTGAGGATCGTCCACCCGATTGATACCCACGTCGATAATCACCACACCTTCCTTGACCATATCCGCGGTAATAAGATCGGCACGCCCAATGGCTGCAACCAGAATATCGGCACGGAGTGTATGGGCTTTCAAATCTTTCGTACGACTATGGCAGATCGTGACCGTGGCGTCGCCCGGATAAGCTTTTCTTGAAAGCAGGATGCTCATCGGTGTACCCACGATATTGCTTCGCCCTACTACCACTACTTCTTTGCCGGAAGTTGGAATTTCGTAGCGACGCAGCATTTCCATAATACCGTAGGGCGTAGCGGGAAGATAAGCAGGAAGCCCCTGCGCCATGCGACCGAAGTTGACCGGATGGAAACCATCCACATCCTTGCGCGGGTCAATGGCTAAGGTGATTTTTTCTTCGTTGATATGTTTCGGCAGGGGCAATTGCACGATAAAACCGTCGATATCTTCATTTTGATTGAGATCTGCCACAATTTGCAATAACTCTTCCTCGCTGGTACCGGCGTCTTTTCGGATCAGGGTAGAACTGAAGCCTACTTCTTCACAAGATTTGACTTTATTGCGCACATATACCTGGCTAGCAGGGTCTTCGCCCACCAATACCGCTGCGAGGTGCGGAATCTTTCCGCCTGCTTTGCGGATGCCTTCTACTTCTTCTTGTAATTCTGCCCGAATAGCCTTGGCCAATTTTTTTCCGTCGAGTATGGTCATTCCGTTTGTTTTTTCATTAAAATGCAAATTTAAAAATAATGACAGGATTCAAACTGTCCGGGTTGAAACAATTCCTGCAATCAAGTTCTTTTGTGATTTTTTATTTTGAAACCGGCGGTATGCTTAGGGTTTAATTGCTATTTTTTCCAAATACCGAAAGACAAATTTGCATTAATTGTTAAAATTTCAATATTATGCACAAGAGTTATAACAGATTCTTCACCTTTTTTTCTACATTTGCCTTAGCACAACGCTACAATCTCAAAAAAAATTCTGACGACCTCCAACGAAAAAATTGCACCTTCAAGGTGATTTCGGCTTGCACACGCAAATCCCGGTTTCAACAAAGCAACTACAACAAAATCTCAATTCTCGCTTGGAAAAACAAAAACATCCTTCTGTCGGAAACGGTCAATCGTTTCGCGGAAGCTCTTTACATTTGGTTTCTGCTTTCGGGTAGCCTGAGTCCGGCAAATAATATTAATTTTAGTAAAAATTAGTAAAAGGAGCACAATGGCGATTTTTCTACATACCAAAGCGCTGCTCACAGCAGCAGGATTATTATTTTCTCTGGTTCTGACCGCTCAGAATCACCTGATCTCTGCTGGTAATATCAATACCTGCGGCGGTTTTTTCCTCGATAGCGGTGGTAATGAAAACAACTATGGATCCAACGAAAATTATACCGCGACCATCTGCCCGAGTGGTAACTCCGGCACTCACGTAAAACTTACTTTCTCCAGAGTAGAAATCATCGAGGGCGATTCGCTTTGTTTTTTTGACGGACCCAATACCAGCGCGCCAAGAGTAGCCTGCATCGCTGATTTCAGCTATCAGGGACCCTTTATCATCCAGGCAACGGCTGCCAATCCTTCGGGTTGTCTCACGGTTGTTTTTAAATCTGATGGAACGAATGAAAGCGGCGGCTGGAGTGCTGATATCAATTGTATTCAATCCTGCCAGACTATTTTTTCCGAGTTGACTTCTACGAATCCGGCAGTCGCTCCTGTAGATACGGGCTGGATGGATATCTGCCCCGGAGATCGTGTATCACTTTCCGCCAGAGGGCTTTATCCTCAAAATGGAACCACTTATACCCATTCTGACCTTACATCTGAATTTTCCTGGGATTTTGGAGACGGGAGCACCGCCGTTGGTCCCAATGTGACTCATCAATACAGACAATCAGGAGGTTATGTTGTACAATTAATTATTACCGATGCCAGAGGTTGTACCAGCACTAATTTTATCAATCAACGAGTGCGAGTAGCGCCAAAACCCACTTTCGCAGTGGGCGACAGCATTCCCACCGAAATTTGTTCCGGAGATACGGTTGCCTTGAGTTCAATTGTTAATGTCATTGATCGAAACTATTCTCTTTCCGTGGTTTCTAATGAAGCTACTTTCCAGGCGGGGGCAGTGCGTGCTGACTCACTTGCTTTACCTGATGGTGTAGGCACGGCTTATGAAACGAGTGTAAAGTTCCAGAATTTTTCTCCCGGACAGGTGCTCGAAAATGCCAGCGATCTGGAAAGTATTTGTATCAATATGGAGCATACCTGGCTGCGTGACCTTGAGATCATGTTGCGTTGCCCGAATGGTCAAACCGTGACCTTACATAATTTCGGCGGCAGAAACGGCTCAGAAGTTTACCTTGGCGAGCCGGTTGACTTTGACGGAACCTTCCCTACGCCGGGGCGAGGCTTTGACTATTGTTGGACGGAAGATGCCACCCGGGGAACCTGGCTGGACTATGCCAACGCCAATGCACCAAAAACCCTGCCGGCAGGTGATTACAAACCTTACGAATCTTTCCAGAACCTGGTCGGATGCCCCCTGAATGGAGAATGGACGATCGAAGTACTGGACTCCTGGGCGATTGACAATGGTTTTATTTTTTCCTGGGGGATTAATTTCAACCCGAATTTATTTCCTGAATTGGAGCGTTTTCAAACCCAGATCGTTGATTACACATGGCGAAACAATCCAACTATTTTTGATCATTCCCAGACGGATATTATTGCAGCACCGGTCAATGCCGGACAGGCAAATTATGTATTTGAAATTACGGATGACTTTGGTTGCACCTTTGACACCTCTCTGAATATTGCAGTTTTACCTCCGACACATCCAAATTGCAGCAATTGCAGCGGGAACCTTCGCCCTGTTCAAGACACGGTTATTTGTGAAAATGAGGATGTAGCTTTTAATGTACAGGCTGGTCCGCTTACGGAAACCACTACCGTTACATTTGAATCTTTCCCACAATATAGCTTTGGCAATTCTAACCATCCACACTCCAAGCCTTACAATGCAACCATCAATGTCAACAGTGTTGCCCCAAATACGATCACGAATGTAGCCCAGCAAATTCAATCTGTCTGTTTTACCCTCGAAACTGATTTTCTTTCGGATATAAATGTATATCTCGTTTCTCCCTCGGGGCAGGTGCTGGAATTGACAACCGGAAACGGCGGAGGATCTGATTTTTACACCAATACCTGTTTTACACCAACGGCTACGACGCCGATTACTACTGGCACCACTCCTTTCACCGGAACCTACAGGCCTGAAGGCAACTGGAACGTCCTCAATAACGCAACCATTAATGGTAGCTGGAGTTTGCGCGTGTCTGACGGGCTGGGCACGGTGGAAATGGGTATTTTAAAATCATGGTCGATCACCTTTAATTCAACCAATACCGTCACTTATTCATGGACGCCTGGCACGGATTTGTCTTGTACCAATTGCCCCAATCCGGTCGCAAGACCAACAACAACCAGATCTTACGTAGTACGTGCCAACGACAATTATAATTGCGCCGCCAGCGATACCGTCACGGTTACGGTCATTCGAGAAGCATTTGCTCCTGATGTCACTTGCGGGATTAATGCAGATAGTACCGCTTTGGTCTTTGACTGGTCCTCACTTGGCGCTGGCGCCGGCTACGAGGTAAATGTTGTTAAAAATGGCGTGCCGGCCGGCTGGCAGGGTCCGGTGAATGGCTTACAATATACAGTGGACGGACTACTTAATAACGACACGGTTTCCCTTGACGTAAGGCTATACACAGGCGGACAACCGATCAACTGTAATGTCGAAATTGGTTCGGCGACCTGCGCGTTCCTCATCTGTGAACTGGACATCGATTCCACGGCTTCCACTGCTGTGGATTGTTTTGGAAACAACAGTGGAACTGCCTCGATTTTCGTGTCGGGTGGCACCGGCAATTATAATTATCTCTGGAATGATACGCTTCGTCAGATCGAGCGTACGGCTATTCTTTTGGAAGCTGGTACCTATACCGTTACCGTTCGGGATGAAAACAATTGTATCGCTGTGGCTGATATTCGGGTACAACAACCCGATTCCATCGCCATCAATACCGCTATCACAGATGCACTTTGTGTAGGCGATGCCAATGGTCAGGTGGCAGCGACCGTTTCCGGAGGCGTACCTGGTTTTTCATATGCCTGGAGTAATGGTCAAACCGGTAGCACTGCCACCAATCTTGTCGCCGGTAATTATACGCTCAGCGTTACAGATGCCAATAATTGTACGGCTACTACCAATTTAGTGGTCAATCAACCCCAGGAAGCAGTCAGCATGATCCTGGAACAGACCTTCCGGGGATGCAATGGCACCCGGGGCAACGAAGCGACCGTCACGCCGATGGGCGGCACAGGCAGCGGCTATACCTTCAACTGGAGCAATGGCTTGACTGCTGCGGTTGTTACCAACCTCGATTCGATTCAATACACCGTAACCGTTTCGGATGCCAATGGCTGTAAGGCTGTAGAAAGTATCAAATTAAAGGATTGGGATCCGATCAAACCGAATATTATTATCAATCCACCGACTTGTAACGGCGATGCCGACGGTGCTTTGGGCGTCAATATCGTCACCGGTGGCGCCGGCCAAAATGAAAACGATTATTCCTTCCGCTGGAGCACCGGACAAACCGGCAATGCCATTAAAGATCTGGCCGGGGGCGTCACTTACACCGTCACCGTCACCGATATTCAGGGGTGTACCGGTGTTTCCGCCAGATTACTGGAGCAACCGCCCAAGGTTTCCTTTGAAGTGAAAATAACCGAACCTCTCTGTTTCGGAGATGATAATGGCACTGCAACGGTGACTAATGTGAAAGGGCAAGGCAGCACTTTCTCCTATCGTTGGGGACAAAACGCCAAAAACCAAACTACTGCAACGGCGGTCAATCTTCCGGCCGGCACTTATACCGTCACCGTCACCGATGCCAAGAACTGTACCAATTTCACTACCGTCACCGTTCGCCAACCGGCACAGATTCAAACGCTCTTTGAAGTAGTCAATAACAAATGTTTTGGCGAAGACAAAGGCTCCATCGTTGCTAATGTCAAAGGCGGTACACCCGGCTATACCTACGCTTGGTCGAGCGGAAGCACTGGCTCCAAGCTTGATGCACTGGCTGCGGGTACTTACAATCTGACGATTACAGATGCCAATAACTGTGTACATACCACTAGCCAAAGTGTTGCTCAACCCGATCCGTTGGCCGCCGAATATAAAATCACTGATGCCACTTGCTTTGGTGATCGCGATGGCAGCATTCAGGTAACGCCGGTTGGCGGCACTGCGCCTTATCAGTATAGTCTTGACAATAAGAGTTTTAGTACGACCAGTACCTTTATTGCGCTGCGGGCCGACAATTACAGGGTGTATGTCAAAGACGCCAATGGCTGTACCTTCCTCGACCGGATTGATGTGGGCGAACCCGACAAATTTATTGTCGATGCGGGTGACAATTCCTATACGATTCAACTGGGCGACAGTCTTCAATTGACCGCTACTTCTATCAATGGCGAAGGTTTTGTTTCTTACGTCTGGTCGGCGCCTTACGGTAATACCTTGAGCTGTACCGAATGCGAAGCGACTATTGCCAAACCGCAGGACATGATCATTTACGAATTGTACGGCATGGACGAGCGTGGCTGCGAAGCTACCGACAAAGTAACTATAGTCGTACAAAAGATTCGGGAAGTAGCCGTGCCTACCGGCTTTACACCCAATGGCGACGGTATGAACGACCTCTTGCGCGTACACGGACTCGATGGCACCAAAGTCAAAATGTTCCGGATTTACGATCGCTGGGGCGAATTGCTGTACGATTTCGGCGATTTTATGGTCAATGACACAAATAACGGCTGGGACGGCAACTTCCGGGGCAAACCAATGAGCTCCGGCGTGTACATCTGGTACCTCGAGGTAGAATACATCGATGGTATGACCGAAGCTTTACACGGACAAACCACTCTGATTCGTTAGCATATCTCAAAAACCAATTTCATCTTCGCGGGGCCTTCGGGCTCCGCCTTTCAAAAGAAAAGACACATGAAGAATACCTATACACTATTTCTGATCTTTTTGTTGGTTTGCGTTTTTCAAAATGCACAGGCTCAGGATCCGCGGTTCTCACAATTCTACGCTTCTCCTTTAAACCTGAATCCCGCCATGACCGGCGTGTATGAAGGGCAATTTCGGGTAGTGGCAAACTACCGTGAACTGTACAGCAGCGTGCTTGGCAATCAGCCATTCCGCACGATTTCGGCGAGTTTCGATTACCGGCACCAACTCAACCGGGGCAGCTACGCGGGTTTTGGCGTAAATCTCATGCGCGATGCCGCAGGGATTTCCAATTTCAATCGCCAGTTTGGAGCCGTTAGCGCCTCGGTGATGAAACAACTCGGTGGCGGCGGTTATCGCTCCACGGATCAGTTTCTCGTTGCGGGCGCGCAGATCGGCGTGGGACAACAAGGGATCGATTTCAATCGCCTCTGGTTTTCCAATCAATATGACGTGGACAACGGCGCCGTGAATTATGACAATCCTACCGGTGAAGGCTTTATGCGCAACAGTTCCGACATGTACATCGACTTCAACGCCGGCGTACTTTGGTACGCTTTGTTCGACGAACGCCAGAGCATTTACTTCGGTGCCGCTATGCACCATCTGAACTCTCCGAATATTTCCTTCCTCGACCAGGATGACAAACTGCCCTCGCGCTGGGTCGCACACATGGGCGGCGAGTTGCCTTTCGGCAAAGAACTGAGCATTCTTCCCGCCATTGCGGTCATGGGACAAAATCAATCTCTGAGTACCACCCTCGGTGCTAATTTCCGCTATACCAATCGCGAGTGGCGCGAACTGGCCATGCGTGTAGGTGGCTGGGCGCACGCGGTCAATGATCTGGAGAGCGGCTTTGCGCTGGATGCGATCACCGTGGCTGCTATTCTGGAACTCGAAGACTGGAACCTCGGCTTCAGCTACGATGTGACTACCTCTACCTTGACCGCTGCCAATAACGGTCGGGGGGCATTTGAAGTGTCGCTTATTTACACCCATCCGGCGAAGGTGCGGCGCAAAGATGTGAACTGTCCGAATTTTTAAAAAAGGGATTTATTTAGTACTCATTTAGTAAAATAAATAATCGACAACACGATTACCTGTGATGAGATGAAAACATGAATTATTCTCCTTGCTTATTGCAGGGGCGATAAATAAAACGCCTCTGTCGTCAAAAATTTATCATGTGTCGTCAAAGTTATTTGATATGTCGTCAAAGTTTTATCAAGTGCTGTCAATCCAGGTAAATAAGTAGGCTCAAACAAACAGCTTTCCAGCAACAAAACCTCATGTGTCGGCTTGGTAAAGTGCGCTGTCATTGCCAACACATGATGTGTTTTTGATGACACATGATATGCGTTTCCTGACATATCATATGTGATTGACAACATATGATATGTTATTGCCGACATATCATATGTTATTGCCGACACAGCCTGTTTTGTGCTTGACAACGGGCTTTTAGCTAGCGACGAAGGAGGTTTCTTTAACAACAATAAAGGCTTTGTGTTTATAGACCATACCGCGCTCATTCCGGGTAAAGGTTCCAACTTAGCCAATCCCAAAGCCTGCTATTCGAGCCGGACAAGTGTATCTCTAATATTAAATTTTTACTTAAAATGCTTCTTGGGTTTGCCACCCAGTTTATTTAGCTTATTTTTGAAGCCAGACAAGAATTTCTTGTTTTGACGACCTAATAACAACTGCTAACAAATCGTAATCCACATGGAAAAGCTTTACACAGCTGTTTCTAGCAGCTACTCCATCGTTTGGAAAAACTTCAAATCTTTGGTTCTTACCACTTTTTTTGCAATCCTTTGTTTTTCTCTAGGCGCACAAACGGTTTCGCTCACAACCTTAGGTTCTGCATATACCCAGAATTTTGATGCTTTGTCGAATACTGCTGCCAGCACCACAAATAATCTGACCATTACGGGTTGGTTTTTGACAGAAACAGGTGGCGGTGCTCGTGATAATGAACAATATGCTGTGGATAATGGCGGCTCTACCACCGGCGATACTTATAGCTATGGCGCTGCCGGTAGCACCGACCGGGCGCTCGGTGGATTACAATCAGGAACGCTGATTCCTGTAATCGGTGCTGGTTTTACCAACAATACCGGAACAACGATCACTTCTCTGGTGATTTCCTATACCGGCGAGCAGTGGCGAATCGCTAATACCGCTGCAGCTCGGGATGATCGCATGGATTTTCAATACAGCACGAATGCTACGTCTTTAACCACCGGTACGTGGACGGATGTAAATCAACTGGATTTTACCAATCCCATCAAAACTGCGGTAAGCGCCGGCGCCCTCGATGGAAATGCAGTAGCTAATAAATCAGCTATTTCTCACACCATCACCGGGCTTTCCATCCCCAATGGCGCCACTTTCTGGATACGCTGGAATGACCTCAATGCCTCCGGCGCAGATGATGGTTTGGCTATAGACGACTTTTCGCTTACGCCGCAAGGAGCTGTCCCCACCAATACGATCATCGTTTCTAATTTAAATCCTTCCTTTACAGATAATAATGTCACCTTCACAGCTACAGTAACGAGCAACGGCAATCCTGTAACCACAGGAACGGTGGACTTCAAAGAAGGTGCAATCACCCTAGCCAGCAATGTACCGCTCAATGGCAGTGGGCAAGCGATGTTTTCCACTAGTGCGTTGACCGAAGGAAGCCACAATATAATGGCGGTGTATAATGGGACGGTTAGTTTTCTTACGAGCAATGGCTCGGTTACGCAGGTCGTCAATAATATGACCGTAGTCAATGGCAATTCTTTTTGCAACGAGGGCAGTATTACCCTCAACGATGGAGGATCTAATGCAACAGGTGGAATCATTGGTACACCGGGTACGCCTTACCCTTCTAATATCTTTGTTACGGGCTTATCGGGTACGATCAGTTCCATTACGGTGGATGTAAAGGGCTTGAACCACAATAGAGCCAGTGATATTGACTTGCTACTCGTAGCACCTACCGGAGAAAAGTTCCTTATGATGTCAGGTGTAGGTCTAGGAACTTTTAGTAATACCAACCTGACGCTGAGCGATGCGGCGGGGAGTGCGTTACCTCGGCCAGGTGCGATTCCAAGTGGAACTTATAAACCAGCCAGCTACGAGGCAAATAATACGTTCCCTGCGCCCGCACCGGCGAGTCCTTATAATCCAGCTGCGCCTCAGGGTGCCAGTACTTTCGCCAGCGTATTTAATGGTTTAAATCCAAATGGTACCTGGCAGCTCTATGCAGCGGATGATACAACGGATATTTCGGGTAGCATTAATGATGGCTGGTGTTTGAATTTTAGTTTGAGTATACCCATGCTTGCCATCTCACCGGACGATGCGGTCAAAGCTGAAGGCAATATTGGCACCACTCCATTTACCTTCACGGTGACGCGCTCCGGTGATGTAAGCGGCGCTACTTCTGTAGATTATGCGGTGACTGGTTCGGGGATGAATCCTGCTGACGCAAATGATTTCGGAGGTACACTGCCAAGTGGTGTGGTTAATTTTTTAGCCAACGAAACTTCTAAAATTATTATAATAAATGTATCAGGTGACACGGACGTTGAGCCGGAAGAAGGTTTTACAGTTACGCTATCCAACCCTTCCGGCGGTGCGACCATCTCCACTGCTACGGCAACGGGTACGATTCAAAATGATGATATCCTTTCTACTTCTATTGGTGTTGCTAAAAATGCAATGGTTTCTGGCTCTCAAGTTACCTTTAACTTCTACCTGGAAAATCTAGGAAATGAAGCACTAAACAGCTTGTCATTGCCGGATAATTTGGATGCGGTATTCGGAGCAGGTAATTATTCAATTACCACTGGTCCGACATTCATTGACGACCCCGGCACTATTACTTTGAATGCAAGCTTTAACGGAAGTTCACAAACTTCTATTATTAGCTCGGGTACACTTGCTGTTGGCGAAACTGCCCAGATACAGGTAGTTGTTGACATTACAAATATTACCGATCAAGGTAATGGTTTAGGTGTATATTCCAATCAAGTCATAGCTGCTGCACAAGGTTCCGGAGGGGGAATGACTTCCGATTTATCTGATAATGGTACCGATTCTGACCCTAATGGAAATGGAGACCCCACCGACGCCGGAGAAGATGATCCAACAACTTTTTACATATTACCGCCGCCCAACTTTAGTAAAAGCTTTGATGGTCCGGCTGCAGCAGGAGGGACAGCCGTGCTTACTTTTACAATTGAAAATCTGAGTACAACCAATGCATTAACAGGTATTACATTTACCGATGATCTGGGTGCAGTTCTTTCCGGTCTGGTTGCCACCGGCTTGCCCTTGAGCGATGTGTGTGGTGTGGGCTCACAAATATCGGGTACTTCTCTTCTGACCTTGACCGGTGGAAATCTGGCGCCCAATGCTTCATGCACTTTTGATGTTACGGTACAAGTTCCTGCTGCTACAGCACCGGGCACCTATGTTAATACAACCAGTAACTTAACTGCATCAGTATCAGGTCTTCCAGCAGTAGCAGATCCAGCAACCGCACCTTTATCGGTGGAACCACCTCCCACTTTTGCCAAAAGTTTTTCTCCCAATACTATTGAAGTTGGGCAGACAAGCACACTGACTTTTACCATTGATAATAGTGCTTCTACACTTATAGCAAGTGGATTGGCTTTTACGGATAACCTCCCTGCTGGTATGGTAATAGCAAACCCTTCCTCCAATGCAAGTACAACTTGCACCGGAGGCACTTTGACGGCAATTGCAGGTTCCGGAACCATTACTTATACAGGCGGTTCGGTCGCTGCGGGTGCGTCTTGTACCGTGCAGGTGGATGTAGAGGGGAGTTCTGAAGGCAGCCATGTTAATACGACGGGAGATTTAACTTCTTCTTCCGGTAATAGCGGAACGGCGACAGCTACCCTGACGGTGAATCCACGACCTACCGGCAGCATTCATGTTATAAAATACAACGATCAAGATCAAGATGGCACAAACAATGAAGTAAGCAATAACAATGTGACAGGCAATACGCTGACAGACTGGCAGTTCACACTCTACGATTCTAACGGTAATTTCTTAGCTCAAGGCTCTACTTTTGTGGAAGATGCCACAAATGATCTGGGGGTTCGGATCAGCTTCTCGAATCTTGATCCAACGGGGACTTATACAATCTGTGAAACGTCACAGGGTAATTGGGCAAATAGCGATCCAGGGGCAAATGGTTCTAACGATCCAGAAAACCTGGGCAGAGCCTGCAAGACGATCAGTGCAAACAGTATTCCACCTGGTTCCTTTATTAACGTCTTTTTTGGAAATGTAAGATTTGGTAGTATCATGGTCACCAAATATGAAGACCTGAATACCAATGGGCAACGCGATAACGGCGAGCCGGGACTCGAAGGCTGGCAAATCCAACTGCGAGATGCTAATGATAATGTAATTGCCACTACCACAACTACAATGGACGGTACGGCTGGTTTTTCCGACGTAGCTCCGGGTAACTATAAGATTTGCGAGGTCATACAATCCGGCTGGGGCAATAGTGATCCGGGCGACGGTACACTTTGTAAATCAGTTGATAATTTTGAACTCGGTGAAAACCGTGAAGTTGTTCTTGGTAATGTGCAGTGTAATTTAACGGTTGAGGCCGGCGAAAACCAGGAGCTTTGCCTGACCAAATCAGCAACACTCACAGGTGCTGGTTTTGGAGGTTTAGCTACGCAGGCAACCTGGAGCATTCTATCCGAGCCGGAAGCAGGCGCCGGAACCCTCAGCAATACCAATGCTACCACCACGCCGGAAACGGTTACTTTTAAAGCTGCAAAGCCGGGTACTTATGTGTTGCAGTTGATGACCGATTCGCCATTTGGCTGTGATGCGGCTGTAGATACGGTAACAATTACAGTCCTGAATGTGGATTGCGGCAAATTCCCCTGGAACGGCGGCAATAAAGAATAAATTAGGTGTGCTGCACTTTGAAGGTGTGGCACACGTAAAGATTTTTTGGGTAAACACTTTTTAATGGCTTGATGGCTAAAAGCAGCACATCGAGCCATTTTTTATTAAAAACTTGTTACTTTTCAGGCAAAAATCATGCATTTAAGCGACATCCTTACACATCTGGGCGAAGACCGGGAAAAGTACTTCAACGCCGTAGCGCCGCCAGTCATCCAAAGCAGCAATTTTGCTTTTAAAACCCTGGATGAATTCCGACAGGCATTTACCAACGAACTGGGACATCATATTTACACACGTGGCAATAATCCAACCGTTGCTATTCTGCGCCAAAAACTTGCCGCCCTCGAAGGCGCCGAGGATGCTCTGGTACTGGCTAGTGGCGCTGGCGCTGTCGCCAATGCTGTGATTGCGAATGTAAGTGCCGGCGATCATATCGTTTGCGTGGAATCGCCTTATTCCTGGACGAAGGTTTTGCTGACCAAACTGCTTCCGCGTTTTGGGGTAACCTGTACTTTTGTGGATGGCCGGGAAATAGAAAATATTGCCAATGCTATTCAACCGAATACGAAACTCCTTTATCTGGAAAGCCCAAATTCATTGACGTTTGAACTACAGGACCTCGAAGCCTGCGCCAGACTTGCCAAATCCCTGGGTATCGTGACTTGTATAGATAATAGCTACTGCTCGCCGCTCTACCAGCAGCCGATTAAAATGGGGATTGATATTGTGGTACATTCGGGTACAAAATATTTGAACGGGCACAGCGACGTGGTTGTGGGCGTTATTTGCAGCAGCAAAGCCATGATCCAGAAGATTTTCGACACCGAATTTATGACGCTGGGCGGAATTCTTCCTCCGCACGATGCGGCCCTGGTGATCCGGGGCTTGCGCACGCTGGAATTGCGCGTGAAACGCAGCTTTGAAAGCACTTTGAAAATTGCCCGGCATTTGGAAAAACATCCAAAAATCGAGCGGGTGTTATATCCCTGGTTGCCCTCGTTTCCACAACACGAGCTGGCCAGAAAACAAATGAACGGGGCCGGGGGCTTATTTTCCGTGTATTTAAAAGCGGATTCTATTGAAAAAGTCGAGGCTTTTTTTCATCGGCTGGAGCGTTTTCTGCTGGCGGTTTCCTGGGGTGGGCATGAGTCACTGGTGCTGCCTTCGGCGGGCTTTTACAACATTCCCGGTCGCCCGGATTCGCCGGTTCCCTGGAATTTGCTGCGTTTTTACATCGGATTGGAAGATCCGGACTGGTTGATCGAAGATCTAGAGCAGGCGCTTGAAGTTGTTTAAGGTTCAAAAGTTTTAAGGTTCAATAGTTAAAATTTAAAAGCGTTTCACGGATTCTATGATATAAAGTGGTCTTTGTTTAATTTCACTGTAAATATTTGATAAATAAATCGACATAATGTAAAGATTTAAACAAGTAACGGCGAAAAAAACCGCGATCAGGATCACCAGGAAAGTCCAGCCGGGCGTAGGTTCGCTGTGGCTTCCAAATAGATCAATGCCGGTTATTTTTACTTTCAAGGCATTTATAATAACACCGATTAAAAAAATAAATGAAAAAATAAATATCCATAATAAAAGCGTTCGCAGAAAAGAGGTATAGGAAGTAATAGCGACCAAAGAAGTGCGAAAACGCTCAGAAAAAGGTTCTTCCTCAGCTTGTTCGGCGGTGCTGATCTCGATCGAAGAGGTGCTGTACCCAACTATATAATAGATTGCTTTCATGTAGCGGAGGTTCTCGCGCAGCCGTAGCAGCGAATTGAGTGCACGCCTGGAAATAATACGCGTATCCAGGGCTTTTTCATCCACTTTTAGCGCAGAGTAGCGCCGCATAATCACATAAAACAATCGGTGGAAAAGCCGGTATCGGGCAGACATCTTGCGCTCCCGTGCTCGCAGGTACACGATATCATAACCACGCTGTGATTCCTGAAATAACTCAATGATTAACTCAGGTTTATCATATAATGTAGATTCAAATATAATAGTATAATCTCCGTTGGCGCGATCCAAACCCGCCACGATGGCGTGATTGCGAATGGCGGTGGCCGAGAGATTGAGCAGGAAAATATTATGTTTCAGATCATCTTCCAGTGGATTGATTAAGGCATCGAAGTCCGTTGAGGTATGGTTATTTACTACAATAATTTCATAATCCGTGAAGTTAGATTTCAGAAAAGGGTAAAGGTTACTCAACAGTTGAGGCAGGATGCGGGCTTCAAACGGTGAATGAACAACGGTAACAACCGATAAAAAACTATTAAACATGTGATTTTTGATATTGATAATTCGTTACTGTTTGAATAATCTCAGGGTGCAAATTCCTGAATTTGCCAGAAAAATTAGCTTGAAAATGTGACTTATCGCATTTTTTAACATCTAAATAAAAAAAACTCTTATAAAACTTTGTATTTGTAGTTGTTTTGTTAATAAATTGCAATTACTTCTAATTTACAGAGAAAGAAGGGGTTTTGAATACCGGAGGAGGCGAATAATTAAATAACAGCAAGACGTTACCCCTCACAATCCGAAAACAAATACAAAACGAGCAGACAGCAGGTTGTTATGCCAAGAGAGTTTCCTTTTTATCAGCAATTAGATGCCATGGACTGTGGCGCTACTTGCCTTCGCATGGTTGCCCGGCATTATGGCAGATTCTACTCTTTGGAGCAGCTGCGCGAGATGACGTACATGGGCAAGCAAGGGGTTACTTTGCTTGGAATCAGCGATGCCGCTGAACATATTGGCTTACAATCACTTGCCTTAAAAACAAATTACGAACGACTCATCCGGGATATTCCACTGCCTTGCATCGCGCACTGGAATCAGGATCATTTTGTGGTTGTGTACAAGGCTACCAAAAAGTATATCTGGATCGCAGACCCTGCGGTTGGTAAATTCAAATTGACCAAAGAAGAGTTTCTGGATAATTGGATCAGCGATGAGGAGGAAGACGATGAGGGGAAATCGGGGATTCTGCTTCTGCTGGAACCCACGCCGGAGTTTTATGAGCATGACGATGAAAAAGTAAATAAGGCCGGATTAAAATACGTCTTATCTTATTTCCGGAAATACCAGAATCTGATCGGGCAATTGGTGCTTGGGTTAATTCTGGGAAGTGTTTTACAGCTTGTCTTTCCGTTTCTGATCAAGGCCATCGTCGATGTTGGTATCAATACACTAGATGTTTCCTTTATCACCCTGGTGCTGGTAGCGCAGCTCGTACTGTTCGCTACGCAGGTAGCGGTGGAGTTTTTCCGAAGCTGGATACTCTTGCACGTGGGCGTGCGGGTAAACATCAGCCTGATCTCTGACTTTCTGATCAAATTGACAAAGCTGCCGCTTCGCTTCTTTGATAGCCGTATGACCGGCGACTTGATGCAGCGTATTTCGGATCATGAGCGGGTGCAGCGTTTTTTCTCTTCGACAACCTTGATTTCGGTCTTTTCCTTTTTTAATTTCCTGGCATTTTCTGCTGTGCTTTTGTTGTGGGAGCCTTTTGTTTTTGGCATATTCTTTCTTGGCACGGCTATCAACATCGTATGGGTATTGTTTTTTATGCGCCGCCGTCGGGATCTGGATTATAAACGCTTCGATCAATCTGCTGAGAATCAGGGGAATTTAATCGAGCTGATCAATGGCATGCAGGAAATTAAATTGCATAATGCTGAAAAACAAAAACGCTGGGCCTGGGAACGAGTACAGGCAAAGCTTTTCCGTACCGGACTGAGTTCACTCCGGATTGAACAGATGCAACGTTCCGGAGCCATATTTATCAATGAAGCCAAAAATGTACTGATCACTTTCATCGTTGCGCAGGCTGTTATCCAGGGTAATATGACACTGGGTATGCTGGTAGCGGTGCAATATATTGTGGGGCAGTTGAATTCGCCACTGAACCAACTGGTAGAATTTATTCGTTCCTTGCAGGAAGCAAGAATTAGCCTGGAGCGGATGAATGAAATTCACGCCAAGGACGATGAGGAAAATATAGCCGAAAAAATCACGCTTTTACCAGAGTATGGCGATCTGATTCTGGAAGATGTTTCTTTCCAATACGAAGGCCCGCATTCGCCGATGGTGTTACGGGATATTAACCTGTACATTCCAAGAGGGAAAACAACAGCCATTGTGGGTAGCAGCGGTAGTGGTAAAACAACGGTTTTAAAGTTACTTCTGAATTTTTATCAACCAACGGAAGGTACCATTCGCGTGGGGGATGTCAGTTTGTCCAATATTCAGACACGTATGTGGCGCAGTCAGTGCGGTGTGGTGATGCAGGATGGTTATATTTTCAATGACACGATTGCTCATAACATTGCGCTTGGGGATGAAGTAATAAATAAGCAGAAATTATTGAAAGCGGTGAAAGTGGCTAATATTCAGAACCATATCGAAGCATTACCGCTGGGTTATAATACCAAAATAGGAGGAGATGGCATTGGGCTAAGTCAGGGACAAAAGCAGCGACTGTTGATTGCCAGGGCTGTTTATAAAAATCCGGAATACATTTTCTTCGATGAAGCTACAACAGCATTGGATGCCTACAATGAAATGCTCATCATGGAAAACCTCGAAGAGTTTTTCCGCCATCGCACCGTGGTGATTGTTGCGCACCGACTGAGTACAGTGGTAAATGCGGATAATATTGTGGTTTTGGAAGGTGGTGAGATCGTCGAACAGGGCACACACGATGAATTGACTTATTTGCGAGGAGCTTATTATCAGTTGATTCGCAACCAGTTAGAATTAGGAGCTTAATTTCACACCTCAAATCCTGATTACATCGTTATACCGTTAACCAATATACCTCTTTAGAACATGCAACAACATACAGAAGATATAGAAATCAGAAGTGAGGAGGTTCAGGAAATACTGGGTACACCACCCAGCTGGCTGGTGCGTTGGGGTACAACGGTGGCATTTTTTGCCGTTGGCGTACTGGTTTGGATGACTTTTTATATCAGCTATCCGGATGTGGTGAGTGGACCAATCAAGGTTACTTCTACCGAACCTCCCCGAAAAATTTATGCTGAAAATGCCGGTACTATCGCACGCGTGTTGGTTCGCAATGAACAAATTGTGGATAGAGGGACAGCCTTGTTGTCTTTTAGAAGTACGGCTACGGTGGATGATGTAATGTCCTTTGAAACCGCGCTTGATCAGGTAGAAGAATTAAATGATTCTTCTTTGTTGGCATTTAACCCACCCACCAATTTATTGTTAGGTGATATTCAGGATGAACTTTACAACTTTTTGGAAAAACAAGAGGAATATCGTCAAAACCGATCGGGACGTAACAGTCGTGGCAGTATTCGTGATAAAGAAAGGGAAATAGAACGCCTGGAAAGGGAGATCAGAGGTAATAATAAAGAGCAACAACGGCTACAGGATCAGATTGAAGCTTTGGGTGTTCAGTCTTCCAAGCAACAGCAACTGTATCAGGATCGAAAAATATCGCTACGCCAATGGCGGGAAACACAGGATAATCTGCGGTCGTTGGAGCGTGCTCGTCAAGGGGTCGTTTCGGACACAAAAAACAAACAGTTTAATATTCAGATGCTTCGCAATCAGATTCGCGGGGCCCGGGTTGATTCCCGGGAGACAAGTTACGAAGCTTTTGAAGCGCTGAAAGCCAGCTTTATTGATATGCAGGAAGCTGTAGAAGCCTGGAAGAAACAATATCTGGTGACGGCTCCTATCCGGGGCATGGTTGCCTTTACAAACAAAGACGTGAACATCAGTGAGCAGCAATTTATTCTGAAAGAAACAGAATTGTTATCGGTGGTGCCAACCGAAGCCACCGAAACCAAAGGCATGATGTCTCTGAGTCTGGATGGTTCGGGCAAAGTAGAACCGGGTCAGGAGGTGATTGTAAAGTTTAAAAGTTATCCTTTTTACGAATACGGCGCGGTGAAGGGCGAGGTGAAATGGAAAGGCAAAATCCCCAGCGAAAATACGATTCCAGTGGAAATTACATTTCCGAACGGATTGAAAACAACCCGCGATAAAACGATTGAACCGGCTCAGGAAATGAATGGCACTGCCGAAATTATTATTTCTAAAAAGCGGTTGGTTGACAAGATATTTGAAGACTTTCGGAGAATTTCCGAATAAAGCATTTTCTAAGGCAGGACTGAAAAAAAGTGGGAGGTTGCAAATCATGATTTGCAACCTCCGATTATTATATTATTATTTATAAGTGAATTACTTCGCCATAAGCTGCCGCTGCTGCTTCCATTACGGCTTCGCTCATCGTGGGGTGTGGGTGTACAGATTTGAGGATTTCGTGACCCGTGGTTTCCAGTTTGCGCGCAACCACTACTTCGGCGATCATTTCTGTCACATTATATCCGATCATATGCGCGCCCAGGAATTCACCGTATTTCGCATCAAAGATCACTTTTACAAAGCCCGACTTAGCTCCGGCGGCACTGGCTTTGCCTGATGCAGAGAAGGGGAACTTGCCTACTTTAATGTCATAACCAGCTTCTTTGGCGGCTTTTTCCGTATAACCCACCGAAGCAATTTCCGGGCTACAATACGTACAACCAGGAATGTTGTTATAATCCAGCGGCTCCGGGCTCATGCCTGAAATTTTTTCCACACAAATAATTCCCTCAGCACTGGCCACGTGTGCGAGCGCTGGGCCCGGCACTACATCGCCGATGGCATAAATGCCCGGCACATTGGTGCGGTAAAATTCATCTATCTGAATGACGCCCTTGTCCGTTTTGATACCCAGCTCTTCCAGTCCAATATTCTCCGTATTAGGCGTCACCCCGGCAGCTGACAGTACGATATCGCACTTGATTTCTTCGGTCTTGCCGTCTTTGCGGTTTTTTACTGTGACTTTACACTCTTTACCGCTAGTATCTACCGATTCAACAGAAGTATTCGCCAGCACACGCATACCTGCCTTGGTATAAATTTTGGTCAGTTCCTTGGAGATTTCCTCGTCTTCACGCGGCACCAGCCCCTGTTCCATAAATTCAACGATTGTTACCTCTGTGCCGATAGATTTATAAAAATAAGCGAACTCTACGCCAATAGCCCCTGCGCCTACTACCACCATTGACTTGGGTTGTTTGTCCAAAGACATGGCCTTGCGGTACTCGATGATTTTTTTGCCGTCGATTTTCAGGTTGGGCAACTCTTTCGCGCGTCCGCCGGTAGCAATGATAATATGTTGTGCCGAATATTCTTTCTTCTTGCCGTCGGCATCCGTCACTTCTACTTTCTTGCCTCGGATGATTTTTCCGGTGCCATTGATAACGTCGATTTTATTTTTGCGCATCAGGAAATTTACCCCCTTGCTCATGCCATCAGCCACGCCGCGGCTGCGTTTAATCATGCTTTCAAAATCAACTTTGGCGCCATCAACTTTGATTCCATAATCTTCGGAATGACTGATATATTCGAATACCTGAGCACTTTTCAGCAAGGCTTTAGTCGGAATGCAACCCCAGTTGAGGCAGATTCCGCCGAGGGATTCGCGTTCTACAACAGCAGTTTTCATGCCCAACTGAGAGGCACGGATAGCGGCTACGTATCCTCCGGGACCGCTTCCTATTACAATCAGATCGTAATTCATACTTGCGAGATTTAAAGGTGATTGATATCCTAACCCTCCAACACTATCAACACATTCCTGGTTTTATTGAAACGGCGCAAATATAGCCAATTCAACCGCTTTTCCCAAAACAAAAAAAACTCCGCTACAGATTTCTGTAGCAGAGCTTGCCTAACTTACTGATACTAATTTATCTTAATAAAGTGTACACTTTAATCCACTCAAAGGCGGAAGATCCTACTTCCGGAATAACTAAGCGGTTTTGGAATGCCCCCGCGACAAGGAAGGAGAAGCAATTTTTTCGAATTCTGCTAGTATGTTGTACCCTATTCTCATCTGTTTATCGCTTAAGGCGACTGTAAAGGTATAAAGAATGACCGTACGGGGCAAAAAAAAAAGGTAAAAATTCATACCCCTGGTAGCTGAATGGACTTATCAATGTTTTGATTAAAAAATTGATTTATAGTTATTTATGAAATGAAAAATTATTAAAATAAAACCTGTAATTCGTCTGTTTGAACTGTAAACAGCGCGTTTGGAATTTTTTTTTCAAAGTAGAAAAAATTTAGGGAACATTCGAAAGTGTAAGCACAAGGGTGGCATTATTGGCGCTCAGAATACGGTCAATCCGTACATAAAATCCCTGTTGTAACTCCAAACTTTCAGCTAGTTTGATTTCTTCGGCGCGGGCTTCAATCAGTTGTGCCCAGGCTGAAAAAACTTGATAATCAGGACCAAAACTCCCCATCATGCGCAATAAAATGATGGATTGGGCTATCCAGTAAGCCGGTTCGTCGCTCTCGGGCGATCCCGGCAAGGTGAAGCGAAACTCCTGCCTTATATGGTCGCAACCGCTTTGAACCAGGGTCAGATCCACGCCATTGGTAAATTGAATCTCCTCAATACCTTCATTATTAACGACTTTGAAACTATGATCCGCAATGCCAGTTTGATTTTCCCGGAAAATTGCTTCGGGAGTACCGTATTTGCAATCGATTTGTTCGCCTGAATTATCCGCGCGGCGACACGCGAACGTTAAGGAAGTAATAAAAACCAGCATCAGAATTTTAAAACGCATTGTTTTGCAGTGTTTTATGGCGAAAGCCAAAATTAATGTTTGAACAAAATACAGCAAAAACCGGTTAGCCTACCGGCTGTTGTTTTTCTAAATTCAAAAATTTCAAAATTTATTGTATGGTTTTATCAAATTATGCTTCCAACGGCAATTCCAATGGGAACGGCACAACAAAGCCTCTCAATGGCGCCGTAAAAAAATTCCAGGAGCCCGACTTTGAAACGCCCATGAAGCCGAATGCATTCGACCTCTCGGACGAGGAAAAAATCGACCTCATTGAAGAAAGGTTCTTCGAGATCATGGACATTCTGGGGCTTGACCTCACGGATGACTCCCTCAAAGGTACGCCGCGCCGCGTTGCCAAGATGTTTGTGCAGGAAATTTTCGATGGCTTGAATCCCGAGAATAAACCCGCTATATCCCTGTTTGAAAACAAATATCAGTACCGACAGATGCTGGTGGAGAAAAACATCACGGTCAAATCCTTCTGCGAGCACCATTTCCTGCCGATTATCGGCAAGGCGCACATTGCGTATTTTTCTACGGATAAAGTGATCGGCTTGTCCAAACTGAACCGCATCGTGGAATACTTTGCGCGTCGCCCGCAGGTGCAGGAACGCCTGACGGTACAAATCGCCAATGAACTGAAACGGGTGCTTAAAACGGAAGATATTGCCGTTTACCTCGAAGCGGATCACATGTGCGTGAAAATGCGCGGCGTAGAACACGATCACAGCTCGACCGTTACAATGGAATATAGCGGCCGTTTTCTGAATGAAAATACCCGGGCTGAATTTTTACAGTCTATTAAATAAATTAGAACTTCAATCACCCTATTTACACTAAACTAAATAAAACGTGCATTCGTATCATGGAAATTTTATCGAAGAAAAACGTACTGATTGTTG
>CAZGAU010000034.1:36385-38406 GCA_964523725.1 uncultured Saprospiraceae bacterium | reverse complement strand
GTAGCGGAGGCGCCTTCGGCAATACCTTCCAGGACAATAAGCTCCTCGGTTTGCCCGTCGTGCTTGAGTTTTGGCTGGTCGCGCTGGTAGCCCTCTTCATAGGGGCAACTGGTTCTTGAACCTGAATCCAGTATAAACACCGGTGTGCCGTACATGGGGTCAGCCACCACTTTATCCATCACAAAAAGGTCGCCGCCATCATCATCGGCAAGGGTATAGCTGATGGTCGTGGAAGAGCCCTGAGAAGCGGAAGTAGATTCTCCGAAGGTCTTTTTGGTCTTAAAATTATATCCCGCCGAAAACCCTGAACCGCCCACATTTACTACACCTTCAAAGCCGGCATTGCCTTCCAGAAAATGCTGCACTGTGAGCGATCTCGTATTCGTCTGTCCAAGTGTGGTAGAATAGGTCTTGCTCGTACCACCGCTAAACCGACCTTCCGTCACGTTGGGCAGCGGCGCATTATCCGGATCATTAATATTGGCTTCATTGAGCGCCAGCACCTCATTCCAAAGATCAATTTGATATTTCGCAGCGGCGCTTTTATCAATGCCTACAATATTGGAATCCGCTACGACTTGTTCTAGCCTAGTAATGTCAGCCAGAATGCCGTCTTTAGTCAATGAAAAAGGCTTGGTTTCCCGGGTGACATAGATCAAACTGGTATCAATGCGATAAGAACAACCATCGGCAACCACATTTGGAAAAACGCCGTAATCCAGCGTTCTGCTGTAGCCTACAAAAATATCCGAACCAATGGCGCCATCTGCCAGGTCCTGGGTGGAAAACGTATTCGTTACCTCCAGGCAGGTTTCGGTAGCATTGCCGCTCATTTGCATACTTCCCAGGCTCGCACTGCCGGTAAATTTGGCATAAATTTCATAGTCCACCGTTACAAAAAGACCAAACGAGCCTTTCACGCCCAGTTTTACGGAGGCGTTGACCGTATTTGCTTGTTCGTCCACAACCGTTTCTTCGATGCTTCTGCACGAAGTCGTCGTCGTGGTAATAGAACTCGAACTCATATCGCCCGGCGGACGATGCAGCACCAGATAAGGAATCGCAGGTTCCTCCATCGTTCCTAATAGCGGTAGCGATGGATCCAATACACCTTCCACTAAAAACGGGATCACGAATTCTTCATAGCGAGTATTCTGATCATAAACCGTATAACTATATATGGGAACGGTTAAAACGACATAACCTGTCGTTGATCCCCGTCTGAAATTCACAGCCACTTCGCAGCGATAATGTCTATAATAGGCATTCTCTTCTATTAATGTTTTACTGGCAATTTTCGTTTCATCATAATGACTTGACCCGCCGATCGTACCGATACGCGCTTCCACATCATTATTGATGAAATTATTTTGCGTCGTTGGCGTATTAGGTTGGTCTGGAAATCTTCCTACGTAAATATCAACGGTGAGGGTGGTCGGTTTGCCTGCTGTCGCTTTGAAACGATTCTGGAAAGGTGTATTTTTTGCTGTATTGGTAAGATTTAAACTATCATTCCAGGAAACAGCGCCTGGTGAAGGTTGCCCTCCCGTGACGATGTAGTGATTATAGATGAGAGGGCTACTATCATTACAAACCGTCCCCGCACTGTTTTTTACGCGCACGGGACTACTGTCAAATAAACGGGGATGATTAGAATAAGCAAAGGTGCTAGTAGCTACTTGATCCTGGGCGTAAGTCACCTGTGTATTCAGCAGCATGCCGAGTACCATTAGTGGTATCAAAAGAAAGCGTGTAGTTGTTAATTTCATATTAATCGTTTTTTGAAATAAAGTGAAACAAAAAGCAAGGCGCTTAGCCAGGCGGTGGAAAAAAGATGTGTTTTTCATCGGTGGAAATATTAAGTTTTACATAGTGGTGTCTTAAAAATAGACCTTCCAAAAGCAATGCTCCGGCAGTTTTGACCCGGCATCGGGTTTGACTGACCGAAGCATAGCTTTGATTGACCGAGGTATTTTGTCAGCAAAAGCGCATTTTAGTTTGCAGAACAAGGAAGCGCCGGG
>CAZGAU010000034.1:0-36285 GCA_964523725.1 uncultured Saprospiraceae bacterium | reverse complement strand
GAGGTATTTTGTCAGCAAAAGCGCATTTTAGTTTGCAGAACAAGGAAGCGCCGGGACTGTATCGTTCTACCTCACTTCACCGCCTCTGTGGCCTGCTTCGTATCTGTAAACTGCTGGAAAGCTGTGATCATACTGTTCTTCAACATCCACAAATGCGCCGTTTGAGCATCAATTATCTTCCCGGTCTTCTTGTGCTTCGCTTTGTAGCGCAGGGTAGCCAACACCCTGTTGCCCGACACGTCGTGCAGTTGGATATCGGTCAGATTCCAGTACTCCCATTCCTCGCCAATGCGGGCAAAGACGCCGTTCAGCACGGCATCCGGCCCGATGTAGGGGTTGCGGTCGGCGTAGGGAAAGCTTTCGGCTTCGTTCCAGACGATATTGGCGTCCATTACAGCGAGTACGGCAGGCACATCGCCTTTAGCGAATGCCTGGTACAGCCCGTCCACGACGGCTACATTGTCGCTGCTCGCCAGCGGCAGCAACATGGATTTGGCTATTTTCCACTCGCCGTTTTGTTTCAACATGACGTTGGCATACTGCCCAGCGACGTCAATAGGGATGTCATACACATTGGTCTTGCCATAGATCTCGTAGGTGCCTTTGGCTACTAAGGCGTGCTCCGCATCTGACCAGTGGAGGTCCGTTTGTTTGAGCAACAACGTGGCATTGTTCTTCAGGAACTGATCGGCAAAGTAGGCAGCGATGTTGTCAGCACCTTTGATTTCCTTGCCCGCCTGGTCAATGCGCACGGCATCAGGGGTGTACATTTTTTGGAGAGTGGCGTGGTCGCCCGAGTTGTAAGCCGCCATGAATTTGCGGGCAAAGGTGTGCATGTCCACCTCGTCATTTACGGATTGGGCTTGCAGCAGGACGGTGCAGCCGAGTATGGTTAGAAGAAGCATTAATTTTCTCATAGTTGAAAATGGTTTTGGTGAAAGATGAAATCTGCAACTCGTTGTATATCAGCATTTACTGTACCCGGTTCATCCGGCGATAAATCTCCACGGCTTTGATTTTGTCGTACATCGGATTAAATTTTTCGCTGGCAGCTATCCAGGCCGGGTCTTCGTGGATTTTTGTGTAAGCCTCCGCGCTGGGCCAGACGCCCTCGAAGTAGTAGCGGTAGTCCTTGGCGTCTGCATCATCCGTTTTGTACATGAAGTAGCCTGCGCCGGGGTAGCCCAGTTCCGCATTGACGTCGTTCATCTCGGCAAGCGCTGCCGACCATTCCGCTTCGGTGACCCCCTCCGGCATATCGAACAGGTGAATGCTCCGCGTTGCAGCCGGGGCGGACGGGGCGTCATCGTTGTAAATTTCGCGCACGCACAAGTACTTGTCGCCCTGCTTTTCCCAAACGACCATATATTTGCCGGTGCCAGTCACTTTGCCATCGGCGTCCTTATAGGTTGATTTTCCCGTTTCGGTTATGGTGCTACCGTCACCGTAAACATCCAAGACCTCGAAGGAATAAGTTCTTCCGGCTGGTGCGTTGGCAAACTCCTGTTCCTGGTTTTTTCTGATCGCGTCTTTGCCGACCAGCATCGGCGCATTGTTGGCCATGCTAACGGCATCGTCGGCGAACATGGCCATGAGGGCGTCGAGATCCCGGGCGTTCAGCGCCGTAGCCCAGGCATTTTCGGCTGCCTGCAAGTCCGCTTTGACCTGAGCCAGATCGGGCGGCGTTTGGGTGGTTTGCTGGCAAGCGGTGAAGGTTAGCAGGCTGGCGATCAGCAAAGTGCAAAACAAGTTGAACTTCATGATAAATGTATTTAGGTAAAAGAAGGATTAGCACACTTTTTATTGATTTAACATCAATTACACTTGGAATCTAGCTATTTATCGAATAAGCATCCGGCTGTTTTGACCCGGCGTCGGGTTTGACTGACCGAAGAATATCTTTGATTGACCGAGACATTTTGTCAGCAAAAGCGTATTTTTAGTGTTTAGTATGGAACAGACTTTTGCGTATGGCAGAAAATCCAATCAAAATATTGGTGATAGAAGATGAAATGCTGATCGCTGCCAAAGTGTCGATGTATCTGAGCGAGCTGGGCTATGAGGTAGCAGGCATATTCGCCAGTGCGGAAGAAGCGTTGCACTTCCTGCAGGCGTACCCGTCGGATATCGCTTTGGTGGACATTCAGCTGAAAGGCAGCATGGATGGTATTGCGCTGGCTCGTGTATTGCAGGATGAATATGGCTTGCCGGTGATTTTTCTGACTGCCAGCTTTGACGACGCGACCTTCGCCCGTGCGAAAGAGACCAAACCTTATGCTTTCCTCGCCAAACCACTGAATAAACTGGACTTACGGCGCGCCCTGGCACTGACGGTCAGCCATATATCTGATGCGGATAAACCGGAAAAAACGCAACCAAAACAGCCCGAAGACACGGCATTGCCGGATCGGATTTTTGTGCACCACGGCGAAAAAAAGGTGAAAATCTTACTGGATACCATTTTGTACATTCAGGCGGAACGAAATTACTGTCGCATTATCACCAAAGAAAAAGAATATTTACTTTCCATACCGATGAAAAGTCTGGAAGCGGAACTGCCACCCGACCAATTTCAGCGCATCCATCGCTCGCATATTGTCAATCTGAAACACGTGGACGAAGTGGGTGAAAACTCCGTCGTGATCGGCGGTAAAACATTGGCAATGAGCAAGTCCTATCAACAAGAATTTTTACAAAGGATTAAATCTGTATAGTCTATGAAAACCCCACTGATTTTATTATTTTTTCTGGGCTTCTTTTCACTTACCGCCCAGCCCGATTCGATCAAAATGATGCCGCTGGATAGTTTATTCATTTTTCTTAAAAAAGAAATAAGTGACATTAATATTTCGCATCGCTACGAAGAAACTTTTCAGGTTGCCCATTTTGCGCTGCACAAAGCCCGACAGCAAGGCAAGCCGGAGGATATCGCCAAAGCGCATGATTTAATTGCCTCTTATCATTATTACAGTGTTCATTCCAACAATCCCGATTCTACCTATTTTCATGATAAAAAATCACTGGAGTATTTACAAAAAACCAATAATCAGGAACAAATTGCCCGGGCGCACGACCGGCTGGGCCAAACGCTTGCCGGCATGGGACGTTTTCTGGAAGCAGAGGAACAGCTTTTTGAAGTGGTTCGCATTTATGAAACCCTGGAGCAGCCGCTGAATTTAGGAAGCGCTTATGCCAGTTTGAATTACCTGTACCGGGAATCCAAAGATTACGAGCAAGCGCTGCTGTACGGGGAGAAATCGCTGGCATTATTCGAAGCAAATCATACCGAAGAGGATGAACTTATCGAGCCATTACTGGGCTTAATCCACACTTACCCGAAAGTGGGAAAGCCGGAACTGGCGTTGGAAAAAGCGCAGCAAGTGGTCGAAATTATCCGGCGTAAATATGGCGCGGAAGACAACATCCACCTGGCGAACGTGCGTGTGTGGCGCGGCGAGGTGTATGTGGCGCTGGAGGATTATGACAAAGCGCTGGAAGATTTCTTTTATTCCTGGAATGTCATCAAGATGATTGTCGAAAAGGAAGAGGACGCGGACGGCTGGAAAGGCTACATCGGCAATGTGCTACGGCTGCAAGGCAAATACCGCGAAGCGATTCCCTACATCAAGGATTGCCTGCTGCATCATCAGGAAAGGAATATTGAGAATTGGGAATTGGTGGAAGACAACCAATTCTGGCTGGCAGAATGCTACGAAAACATCAATCAACCGGATTCGGCATTATGGTACAAAAGCGCTGGACAAGCCACACAAAATCAACGACTTACAAAAGAATTAGCGGCGGTAAAAAGCGAGCTTAGAATCAAATACGACAGCGATAAAAAAGAGGCGACCATCAGCGATCAACAGGCGCAAATTCAACAACAAACTCAAATTCAGCGACTTAGCTTCGGCGTTGGCGGACTGCTGCTGCTTTTGCTCGGCGGCGGATTTTTCAGCTATCGCACTAATCTTCGAAAAAATCAGCAATTGCAGGTTTTGAATGAGGATTTAGCCGTCACCAATCAACAGCTCGACCAGCGCAATGCCCAGAATGAACTCTTGCTCAAGGAAATACATCATCGGGTAAAAAATAATCTGGACATTGTTTCCAGTTTGCTGGAATTGCAATCGGGTCAAACTGAAGATGCAGTAGCCCAATCCCTCATGAAAGAAAGCCAGAGCCGGGTGCGTTCGATGGGCATTTTGCATCAGAAATTGTTCCGGGGCAACAATCTGGTGGCAATCGAAATGAAAGATTATTTCCAGAACTTGAGTGAAAATTTGCTCGACACATTTAATGCTGCCGAAAAAGTAGAAGTAGAATACCAAATGGAGCCATTGGAATTGGATGTGGACACTGCCCTTCCTATTGGCTTGATTGTCAATGAAGTGATGACCAATGCTTTGAAATATGCCTTCCCGGAAAATGGAAACGGCAAGATCAGTGTAAGTTTAAAACCATTTGATGATCAGCATTTACACTTATCAATAGCAGATAATGGAATTGGCAAAAATAATAATGAAAAAATAAAAGGAAGTGGTTTTGGCACTCATCTTATTACATTGCTGACGCGCCAGCTGCAAGGAACGATGCAAGAAGATTATATCAACGGTACGAAAGTTTCCTTTGTCTTAAATCGAATGGCATAAAAAGTATGGAGCCGACTCAGTAATCGATGTAAGGTAGTTTTATATTTAAAATTTTACATTTTCCGGTTTATCAGAAGTGTCCCTTTCCCTTCCTAAACGCCCGCCACATCTGCAATGCGCACCTCCCGCACGCCCTTTTGCAAGGCTTCAAACGTATTGTCTAGTTTGGGCAACATGCCATCGGTAATCTAAAGAGACAACGCAAAAGATAAATAATGAAGTACCCCGGATCGGAGGAGTTTTATGTTTATCCTTTTGTGAGGCATGTTAAATTTTTGTATAGTCATAAATTATTTTATAAAAAATTTGGATTTTTTATAGGGGGGGGGTAATTTTGTATTGTAAAAAATTGATGTTATTTCTGGTTTATTTTGTGTTGTTCATAGTCCTCGCCTATTTATTTTTCAGCCTGAGGACTAACAGAAGTTAGTATTGAATTTTGGAATTATCATTAGAATTTCTATTAACCACAAAATTCTATAAATCATGAAAAAAATCAAATCGCTTTGTTGTCTATTGGCGCTTATTTGTTTTGGAATAACTATTCCCTCAAGTATTGTAGATGCACAATGTAATGGGACGATATTTCAATTTTGCACCCCAGGCACACTAGGAGACTGTGTACCTCTTACAGGTGGAACAACAGGATTTGAGTGCCAACCAGATCTAAGTGGAGGAGATTGTGCAGGTGTTTACCTAAAATGTCTTCCCGAACAGTAAATTAACTTAATTGTTATGGAGCTTGTCGATTAATTTAATGTTTGAGAGGATAACAAGCTCCATTAAAAAAAATAAATTTATGGACTGTTTGTGGAGCAATTTTTCTTTTATACGAGCATTGTTGCTAATTCTTATTATTGTGTTTTCTGCTTGTAAAAGAGAATCACATATAAAAAACATGTATTCTTCTAATACTTTTCTAGTCAATAAAAATGACAAAAAAACGCTAAAAAAAACCGGGATTTATTCTATCCCCTTGGATCCATCCATAGGATTTGATGCTCATACTCAACTAGTGTGGAATGAAAAATTGAAAAAACATTTTCTAGCACTTGGTTATAAAAACTCCAGGCAAATAAATATTTATGATTTAGAGAATGCTACTTTATATAAAGAAATGACTTTTGAAGCGGAAGGCCCCAATGGAGTGGGAACTGAAATGAGAGGATTCGTATTTACGCCTGGTATGGATAGCGTTTACCTTTTTTCAGTATGGGATAGAGTAATTGCTTTGGCTGGACCGGAAGGCAAGGTATTGAGAAGATATAAATTACCCCCCGAGGACTATAATTATCCTTTATCGCTGCTGCCAGAAACCACCTGTCCTATTACATTGAACAATAACTATTTATATATCACAGGATTATTAAGGAGATACACGAGGGAAGTGAAACCCATTATGCAGTTGAATACTATATCAGGAGAAACTAAGCTTATAGGTTACACGCCAGAAAAGGTTTTCTCTGGCAATTTTTCTCATTTAAATGGGGTAAAGTATGATTATCTACCTGAAACAGATTGCTTTATTTTAAGCTTTGATATTAGCGATAGTTTATTCATTTTTGATAATAAAAATAAGACGGTAACAAGTAAATACGCCGATTCAAAAAACATAGCAGAGATAAAACCAATTAGTAAAAATATGAATTTTGAGCCTTCCCAGGAAGAAAAGTATGCTTATTTAGTGGGAGACTCTTATTGGGGGATAAAGTATGATCCTTTTAGAAATCTTTATTATAGGTTCGCAGTGACAGGGAGAACTTTAGATGAGCTTTATCGAGGTGTTTACCCCTTGGTTGTAGTGATGGTGCTGGATGAACAATTTGAGGTAATCCATGAAGTCGTTTTACCGGAAAAGTCACAAGTAAGAGTGAGTTTCGTTGGGCCTAAAGGCTTATATATTGGAAACAAAGCATATTATGATGACGTTAGTGACGATAATCTGATGTTTGATATATATAGTTTTGAAGATAAGTGATCTCACCTTGATATCTTACAATAGATTTATTAAGTTCTTGTTCAGGTTTAAATAAAATCTGTTTTATTTGCAAAGAACTGGTTTATAAATAGATGCAAACAAATTAGCACACTGGCAAATCAGTACATTAACTTATTTTGAAATTATGAATAGGTTTTTCATTGGATTGCTCATTACATTCTTGATAGCTTCTTGTAAATCAGATAGGATTATCAAGATTGACAATAGCGAGATAAATCTCAATTTATTAGAAAATTACCTGACAAAGTTAAATGCTAATGACATAAGTAAGTGTTTTATTATTCCTAGTTCAGGATGTAATAGCTGTATTGAGCTTACTTATGAATACTTATTAAAAAATAAAAATAATGAGGATGTTTTATATATTTTAACCAGGCTTGACGATAAAAAAATCTTAAAAAACAAGCTAGGTATTGACGAAGCGAGTATTCCTAATAATATTATACTTGATTACAAAAATGCGCTATTGGATATTGGCTACACCTCTATTTATCCAGTTATTTTATTCGTTGCAAACGGTCGGATAACAAAAATTGAAGTTATTAAACCAGATAATATTAAAATCTTTGACACATTACAATGAAGGTTCATACGCTTATTACCGTCCCTTTCTTCTCCAAAATCCCCGCCACATCTGCAATGCGCACCTCCCGCACGCCCCGCGCCAGCGCATCGAACGCATTGTCGAGCTTGGGGATCATGCCATCAGAAATAATACCCTCGGATTTATACTTTTGGTAGGAGTCAAAATTGATCTGCGGAATCACTGAGTTATCGTCGCTTGGATCCGTGAGTACGCCCGGTTTTTCAAAGCAGAAATTCAAGCTCACCTTATATTTTTCGGACATAGCAATCGCCAGTTGCGTAGCAATGGTATCTGCGTTGGTATTGAGGAGTTGCCCCTTGCCATCGTGCGTGATGGCGCAGAAAACCGGCGTCAGTTTACCTTCGAGCAGGGTTTGAATGGCGTCCACATTCACTGCATCAATATCCCCGGCGAAGCCGTAGTCAATGTCTTTCACCACGCGCTTGTGTGCCAGAATCGCATTTGCATCCGCGCCGCTCATGCCAATGGCGTTGCAGTGCATGCTTTGCAGCAGACTGACGATGATCTTGTTCGACAGCCCCGCGTACACCATCGTTACCACTTCCAGTGTAGCTTTATCCGTGATGCGCCGTCCGTTTATCATTTGTGCTTGAATACCAAGCCGTTGGCTCACTTCTGTCGCTTTTTTGCCGCCGCCATGCACCAGGATCTTATGTCCCTTCTGCGCCAGAAACGCTTCCAATGCCTCCCGCAATTTTACGTCCTCATCAATAACTTTCCCGCCGATTTTTAATATAAATAATGATTCCATTTACTACTCTTGAACTTTTAACGTTGAACTTTTAACGTTGAACTTTTTCAATCACCCTTTTCAACACCGCCTGCGCTGCGTAAGTCCGGTTGTTCGCTTGCTGCAACACCAATGAATTCGGGCTGTCCAGCACCGCGTCTTCGACTTTTACATTCCGGCGAACGGGTAAGCAGTGCATGAATTTTCCGTTATCGGTCAGATTCATCTTATCCATTGTCACCATCCAATCTGGATCCTGATGTAAAATTTGCCCGTAAGGCGCATAAGATGACCAGTTTTTACAATATATAAAATCAGCGCCCTCAAAGGCTTTACGCTGATCGTACTCGAGTTTGACACCCTCGGCAAATTGATGCGATAATTCATAACCCGGCGGATGCGTCACCGTCAAATCCACATCCATCACCTGCATCCATTCGATAAACGAATTCGCTACCGCCTGCGGCAAGGCCCGCGGATGCGGCGCCCAGGTAAGCACTACTTTCGGGCGTTTTTTAGTTTTATGTTCCGTGATCGTCAGACAATCCGCCAGCGACTGCAAGGGGTGCCGGATCGCCGATTCCAGACTGATCACCGGCACGGAAGCCAGTTCTGCAAAGCGATTCAGCACAAAATCCGCGTAATCCCGCTCGCGGTCGGTCAAGGTGGGAAACGTGCGCACCCCAATCACATCGGCATACTGACTAATGACGCCCGCCGCCTCGCGGATATGTTCGGCTTTGTCGCTGTTCATGATTACATGATCCTGAAATTCCAGCTGCCAGCCCTCGGTCGCGTTCATGCTGATCACGCTCATCCCCAGATTCAGCGCGGCTTTCTCGGTGCTCAGGCGCGTGCGCAAGCTCGGATTAAAAAACAGCATGACCAAGGTCTTGTGCTTGCCCAGCGCATCATGCGCGAAGGGATTGGCTTTCAGCGCGATCGCTTCTTTGACCAACGCCTGCGGGTCGGCTACATCGTGTACGGAAGTGAATTTTTTCATTTACTTAGTTATATATTCTCCAGCATTTCTTTAAAGTCCTGAATTTTTATTATATTGATTTTCGGAAAATCTACACTTTGTAATACATTGAAATGCTTATCATTAGTAACCAGATAATGCACATTTGCCGCCACTGCACAATCCACGAATTTATTATCATCCGGGTCGGGTTCAATCAACTGGAACTGAAAATGGACTTCCGTTTTATACATATTATCCAGCAATGATAGGGCATCTATGATGAGTTGGGAGGTTTCTTTATCAAAATTATCTGCAATCTTTTCTTCGTATTCGAGTAGAATATCCGCTGTCACAAAAATTTCATACTCCCCAGCAAATAATTTATCCAAAATAATCCGATAAGGCGACCGTCGCGACACTGCACTCAGTACGGCATTGGTATCCAGCACTATCCGCAACATCCGCTACTCTTCGTTTAACCAATTTTTAATGGTACTTTCATCATACCCCCGCTCGTCCCAGATTTCATCGGCACGGTCACGCGCTTTTTCCAGCAAGAATTTGGCGATTACTTTCTTTAATTCCTGCAAGTCTTCATCTGTTATTTGAGTAGCAAACACCTTGAGCAATTCCATTTGCACATTGGTTAGCGGCGGATTGACATTGGGTTGAATCATTTCGTTACAATTTGCTTCAAATATAAGAACATATCACCGGAAATTCCAGTTCCGAAGTTCATTCTTGTCTGGGTTTGCGGATCGCCTGCATCGTGTACGGAAGTGAATTTTTTCATGGGCGAAAAATAGCTAATTCTCAGAATATTTAATTTTTTTCGTTTTGTGCCAGTCAATGTAAGTTAGTAAGTTATGGAATTCTTGAAGCCCCTTTTTTTCAGGTCTATTTGGTAATTGTGCTATTTCAAAATATCGAACATCCAGTGTGAATACTTTTTCCCCCAAACATTTAAATAATAATTCTTTAACGGCATCTTTTAAATAAGGTAATTTATGATGTCTTTTTTTATAAAATTTTAAATAAATTGTAAATGCAAGGATGGAGGGATCTCCAGGATTATGAATGGGTTTAAACCAAATTTTCTCCAGCTCAAGACTAATATTGTAATAATAAAGACCTACTGGCCATGCATAACGATACCAAGAGGGTATTAAACTCTCAAAGCGCCATCCTTCCAAGTCAAAAGGAGCAAAATCGCCAAGAGTTTCCGCTATTCCAAAATATTCAGCATTGCCCTTGGTAGTAAGCGAGAATATCAAATGTGGGCTCTCCATATGCTCAATTATTTCGAAAAACAGATGCTCGCTATGCTGGTGTAACTGCTCCAATAAAATGGCAGATAAACGCCGTCTTTCTCTCTCATTTACCTCAAAATAGCGGAGGTACGCTTTGTTATTTTCTTTAAACCATTCCCAAAAAGGATAATATCCATCGTTGAAGTACATACTTGTGCATTTTTGTTTTTGAAAATATAAAAATTCATTCCTCTTTTATAATATGTACAGTTATTATGATGTCGTTTAATTTCTAAATGGTTTCACCTTCTTGTCAATATGCCGTTCTATCATATCAGAAAGGTCGTGGAATGGAACACAACCATTTTCTTCAGGATCCGACGGCAATGGTGAAATATCCAGATAGTGAACATTTGAAATAATAGATAATTCACCTAGTTCAGTGAGTAATAATTCTTCAACTGCACCTCCTATATCCGGATGATCATGATAAATATCATAATCCTCCAAAAACAGCATGACGCCAAAAAGCATCGGATTCACACTATTGACTAATTGCCTACACCATATTGTTTTTGGATCTAATATGATGCCCTCATAATTTACTGTATAATGTTCGGTGTAGTGCCTGGCGGGAGGCAGCAGCGCATCAAAAGTCCAGTGTGATAAGTCGCGTGGCGCGTATTCAATCAGTTTGAACACTTGTTCAAAATATTCCTTTTGACAGTGTGCAGATATAATAAAATGTTCTTTATCAGGCTGGTAAAAATTTTGGACAAATGCAAAGTTTAAGTGTTCGCAATACTCGCGTAATTTTCGCCCTAATGCTACGGCAATTTCGTCTTTTTGTGGCGAGTCTGGCATTTGATCGAAAAAATAATAGGCTTTTTCGTGTTCTCTGAACCAATTCCAGAAAATTTCTTCTTTTTTCATGTGTATTTTTGTTTTTGTTTCGAATACCTCAAAATTGTAATATTTTGACCTGTTTTCAAAATTTATTTTTTACAATTTTTCAGTGCGCCAAACGATGTAATGTTTCCAAGGCCAATGCCGCTTTTTCAATTGGCACAAAAATATGATCATGATAAAATCCGGCTATAACATTACACGGGATATTTACTTCGGCTAATGACTTGGAAAATGCTGCCGTCAAGCCCACTGCCTCCAGCGCCGAATGCACGGTTAATGTAATCCAGGCGGATGTAAATGAATATTTTAACCCCAGTTCATCCGCCGTTTCCCTGGCCAATACTGCTGTCCAGCCTTCTGCTTCTTTAAATAATCCGATGAATGTTACATTCTTTATAATATTTATATCGGGAATATTACAAAAAACAAATCCGCCAGAATTTAATACTGGGCGCATGTCACGAAGGAGTAGCTGAAGATCGGTTTCGCCGGGCATTGATGTAGTATTTATCTGGAAATCAATTGCTTACTGATGTCTGCACCTGCGCCAGACTCCGCTCAAACCGCTCCAAAAATAGCTGTGCTTCCTGCATACTCAAGCTCAATGGCGGCAGCAACCTTACCACATTTGGATTCGACGCGGAGCCAACAAATACGCGCTCTTTGAACAACAAATGCTTTCGCAAATCCGCGGTCGGGAAATCAAATTCCACGCCGATCATTAAGCCTTGACCACGTATTTCACGCACGCCTTCAAAGTTATTTAGTTTCTCCATTAAATATTTACCAACATTCGCTGCATTGGCTATCAAATTTTCATTTTCCATTACTTCCAGCACCGCCAGCCCCGCCGCGCAAGCTAAATGATTACCGCCAAAAGTGGTGCCCAGCAAGCCGTATTTCGCCTGAAATTTTGGATGAATGAGTACTCCACCGATCGGGAAGCCGTTGCCCATACCTTTTGCCACCGTAATCAGATCAGGTTGAATATCAGTGTATTGGAACGCGAAAAACTTGCCGCTGCGCCCGTAGCCACTCTGGATTTCGTCCAGGATCAGCACCGTATTATATTCACGACATAATGTTTGTAATGATTCCAGAAAACCTGGCTCCGGCACATAAATGCCCCCGATGCCCTGAATTCCTTCGATGATGACCGCGCTCACGTCGCCATTCGCCAGCGATGTCCGCACACTCGCCAGATCATTCCAAACGTGGAACTCTGCTTCAAAACGCTTATTAATAGGTGCTTTTATATTTTCATTATCTGTTATATTCACAGCCGCCGAGGTACGCCCGTGGAAGGCTTTTTTAAATGTAATAACTTTTGTACGATTATTATAAAACGAAGCCAGTTTTAATGCATTTTCATTCGCCTCCGCGCCGGAATTACATAAAAACAAATGATAATCATTACATCCTGACAATTCGCCGAGCTTCGCCGCCAGTGCCTCCTGCACGCGATTCTGCACGGAATTGGAATAAAAAGGCAATGCCTCTAACTGTTCCGTCACTCTTTTGATATAATGCGGATGCCCGTGCCCAATGGAGATCACCGCGTGCCCACCGTAAAGATCAAGATACGCCGCGCCCTGCTCGTCGTACACATAGCAACCCTCGCCTTTGACGGGATTGATATCATATAATGGATAAACGTCAAATAATTTCACTTTATATTTAATTATTAATGGTGAACATTTAATAAAAATACTAAATAAAATGGTTTAAGGGGGAGTAAGTTTAGCTTTGCTACTTTTACATTTCTTATTTTACATTTTGACTTAAAAAAAACCTGCCTTCAACTTTAGCCCCGCACAAGGATCGATGCCCAGCGCCAGATTCATATTCTCCACTGCTTGCCCCGACGCGCCTTTGAGCAAGTTGTCAATCATACTGATAATGAACGCTTTATCTCCGTGTTTTTCTACATGGACGATACATTTATTGGTATTCACCACCTGCTTGAGATGCGGATTTTGCGCGGTTACGGTTGTAAATGTAGCATCCTGATAAAAATCATGATACAGTTCATTTAGTTGTGCTTCATTTAGATCACAATTGACATACATACTGGCAAAAATACCCCGTGTAAAATCTCCGCGTACCGGTATGAAATTCAAGGTTTTATCGTGGTTTGGCTGCAACTGCCGCAGGCTCTGCCCGATCTCCGCTAAATGTTGATGATTAAAAGCTTTATATACCGAGATATTATTATTACGCCAGCTAAAATGACTCGTCTCGCTCAGGGATTGCCCCGCGCCCGTCGAGCCAGTAATCGCATGAATATGTACCTCATCCTGAAGCAATTGCGCTTTAGCCAAAGGCAGCAGGCCCAACTGGATCGCCGTAGCAAAGCAACCCGGATTGGCAATGCGCCTGGTTTGTTGGATCTGTGATTTATTTAATTCCGGCAAACCATATACCCAGTTGGCATCTAAACGAAAATCATGACTCAGGTCGATTAATAATGTCTCTTCCGGTACCGGATTCTCTGCCAGCCAAGCCTTGGCCTTGCCGTGCCCCATGCATAGGAACAGCACTTCCACATTTACATCTAAATGATCGGTAAATATTAGCTCGGTTTCGCCCACGAGATCATCATGTGTATCATAAACCGGCTTGCCCGCCTGGCTATTGCTATGCACAAATGTAATATCCACCTCCGGGTGATGTAATAACAGCCGGATTAATTCCCCTCCGGTGTAGCCCGCCGCGCCGATGATACCTGCTTTGAACATTTTAAATCAAGCTTTTTTGCTGTATTTCTGGATTTTTACATTCCATTATTCCTAAAATCGATATTATACGTCAATCCCAGTTGAAAATTATGATTCCGTTCTTGTTGCACGCCATCCGGCTTTACGATGTACTGATTCATATAGCCCACCTGCACATTTACACGCGGATTGAACCGGTAGCCCAGCGCCAGATATAAGCGATTCTGATCCAGAATATTCTTGCCAATGCCTTTGCCAAATCCCAGAAAGGGCTCGGCATAAGCCGCTGCAAATAAAGTATTGTCTTCCAGTTCTTTAGCGGTAAGCGGCATGGTCAGCATCAAACGATAGCGTACGCGCTGCCGGAACACATAGTCATTTTGCGCCGGGCGCTCCAGAAAACGTTGCTCCAAGCGGTAGCGATGATTCACATGCAAACGCCCCGCCCGCTGATTCAAAATCCACTGTTCCCAGATGCGATGCTCGGTAAATTCCTGTGCAATCGGTTGCTCGCCGTACGGAAAACTCACGATCCAGCCGTAGCCGGCGGTGAGCATACTATTTTCTTTGGTGTAATAATCTATGCCAAGCCGCATCAACGACTGCTGCCAGGTGGAAATAAACTCGTGCCGGCGCCACTGGTATTCGGTGTGAATGCCCCAGCGGTCGCTGAGCCGGTGATTGCCAAAGTACATAAACCAGCCGTTGGACTGGGTTGCGATTTCTTTTTGTGCTGTTGCGTTGAATCCGATTCCGAGAAATAAAAGGATCGCCCATACAATACGTACATTCATGTTTGCGAAGGGTTTGAAAATAGAGAATAGGTTTTACACGAATTAGACTGGTTTACTTCGCATTTTTATCCGAAATTTTCAGCTAAATCGGCAAGCTTATTCGTTATTTCACTTTATCATTATTCACCAAATGGTGAATTTTCGACTGATTCGACAGAATTTTGGTAAAGCCTTTCACATCCTCGCCCGTCCACGCGCGATTCATTTCGCCGTAAGAACCGAAAGTCGAGTTCATCAGATCAAATTCTGATTCAATGCCCTGTAATTCAAAGCGGTATGGGAGCAATTTTACAAAAACCTTGCCGGTCACATTGTCCTGCGTATCCGCCAGAAACGTCTCGATGTTGCGCATTACCGGGTCGAGGAACTGCCCTTCGTGCAGGAGCATCCCGTACCAGTTGGCGAGCTGCTCTTTCCAGTACTGCTGCCACTTCGTGAGCACATGCTTTTCCAACAAATGGTGGGCTTTCAGCGTAATCAACGGTGCGGCTGCTTCAAAACCAACCCGGCCTTTAATGCCGATAATCGTATCACCGACGTGCACATCACGACCAATTGCAAAGGGTCCCGCCAAAGCCTGCAAAGCCTGAATCGCCTCTACCGGATGGGCATAAATCTTGCCATTGACGCCGACCAGTTCACCTTTTGAAAATTGCAATTCAACCCCCTTAGGCTCATTTTCAGACAATTGCGTTGGGAATGCCGATTCAGGCAGGGATTGATGCGAGGTCAAAGTTTCCACGCCACCAACCGAAGTGCCCCAGATACCTTGATTGATCGAATACTTGGCCTTTTCCCAACTGGCTTCAAAGCCGTTTTGTGTCAAATATTCAATTTCTGCTTGCCGCGACAACTGCAAATCCCGGATCGGGGTAATAATTTCCAGGTCTTCGCCTAAAATTTGAAACACGATATCGAAACGAACCTGATCATTGCCCGCGCCGGTACTGCCGTGTGCAACCGCCTTAGCGCCAATGAGTTTGGCATAATTGGCCGTTTCCAAAGCCTGGAACATTCGTTCAGCGCTCACCGACAAGGGATAGGTATTATTTCGCAATACGTTGCCATACACCAGATAGCGAATGCAGCGGTTGTAAAAATCCCGGGTAGCGTCCACGGCTTTGTAGGAAGTTGCGCCCAACTGGTACGCGCGTTCTTCCATCGCCTGGAGTTGTTCCGGTGTAAAGCCGCCGGTATCCACCGTGAGGGCATGGACTTCCATCCCCTTTTCCTTGGTTAAATATTTGATACAGAACGAAGTATCGAGCCCGCCGCTGTAGGCGAGCACCACTTTAGGTTTGGTCATGCCACTGAAAGAATTAAATTCGACAAATCATATTCCATCTGCTCCACTTCCGCTTTGGAAGGCGCGAGCATGGCTGTGCAAATACACATCCGGCGCTGATTGCGTTCGAGGATGTCAAAATTCGGGCAGCTTTTGCAACCGTTCCAGAAAGCGTCATCCTGAGTCAATTCGCTGAAGGTCACAGGCTCGTAGCCCAATGCGCTGTTGATTTTCATGACCGCCAGGCTGGTAGTGATACCAAACAATCTGGCTTTCGGATATTTATCTCTCGACAGTTCAAAAGCCGTTTTTTTGATGGCTTTGGCCAAGCCAAAACGCCTGAATTCCGGCGCCACGATCAAACCGGAGTTGGCCACGTATTCGCCATGCCCCCAGGTTTCAATATAACAAAAACCAGCTAAAGTCTCGCCCTGCAAGGCAATCACAGCATTGCCCTTACTCATTTTTTCCCGGATGTATTCGGGTTTGCGCTCGGCGATACCGGTACCTCTCGCTTTTGCCGACTCTTTGATGAGCTGGCAAATTTCCTCCGCATACAAGTGATGCGTTTCATTGGCAATTTCGATGGTGAATTCCATTTTCTGTTTGATAAGTATTTTTTCGGTTAAACCAATTTTTAAGTACGAAATACGATTTACGAAGTATGATGAATACAAATGGCTTTCGCAAAAAAATATAGTGGAACCTGAAAAAGATGAAACCATAGTTTTTCGGAACTGGTAACGGTAGGTTTTTCTCATTAAAAACACTACCCGGATGGGTAATATGGAAATTGCACGCCCCTACGGGCGACGCGGGAAGCGACGACGAACTGGTGATGGGATAATATTGGCTAAGAGATTCGTCATAACAGGCACAAATGTATAAGCTTGCAACAATAAATGCAAGGATTTAACAATTTTTTAAAGCCCCAGCACGAAAATTATTTTAAAATCAAAGGTTTTATAGGATTTTTGAACGAGTGGAAAACTGCAAGCCACTGTTTTTTATCAAAAAATGTCCGCCGTGCCCAGACCTCAGTACGCTTCCTTCAGTTTCTCTGCGTGCACAACGATTTTACACTCGGAATTACCAAAAGATATGCCAGGTTCTTGGAAACCCGGCACGTCCCGGTTTTACTTCAACTCGGCAATCGCTCTTTCGAGAATGGTGTCCTTTCCTTTGAGCCGATCCGACTCGGTCATGTCCACCTTGATATCGGGTGGGATACCACCTTCAATGTTGAAGCCATCAGGAGTAAAGGTTTGGGTGGAAGAGTAACGTATGATCCAGCCATTGGGCAACTCTCCGCTGGCCGGGGTGCCTCCGCCGCCACCGGTCCAGTCGCCAATCGTTTTCACGTGAGCGAAGTTGTTCATGATGGCCACAAAGAAATTAGTGGCGCTATAGCACATGCGATTGGTGAGTATGATGACAGGTTTGGTAAACTGGCGTTCGCCTTTAGGTTCAATATAGACCTCCACAGGCTCGGTGAAATCATTGTGATCAGGGCCATTTTTTACCACAAAAGAATAAGCCAGGCGGCGCTTGTCGGCAAAGCGCGAAGCAAAAAGCAATGGAATATCGCTAAAGCCGCCGCCATTGTCGCGCAGGTCAATAATGATGCCTTTGGCGTTTTGGAAACGGGCGATGACAAGATCGAGCTGACTTTCACTGAAGCGTGATCCGAAACTACGGTAGCGCACATAGCCAATGGTGCTGTCGATCACAGTATGGATGAGCGGCCCTGTGTACCATTCCTGACTTTTCCAGTAATTGCGTTCAATAAGGTTTTCATCAAAATTCGGCGGATAGCCCAGGAACCATTCCCAGTTGCGCGAGCGGTTGAAACCAGTTTCGAGATTGACGTGCCCGTCTTGCAGTGTGAAAAGCATGTCCGACATGACATTATATAAATCAAGCGTTTTGGTGGTGGAAGTGACCTTGGGGCGATAGACGTTGTAAACACTGTCCCAGTCAAGGTTTTTAAATTCAAAAAAGGAGTAGCCTTCGTCAATTTCTTGCCAAAGCGCTTCGAAATTTGCCTCGGGATTGCTGGCGGGATCGTCTTCGATCAAGAAGGATTCGCAGGAAGCGAAAATGGAAGCTATTAAAATTATCAGGATAAAATTTTTCATGGTTATCATATTTCTCCCGCAGATTTCGCTGATTTACGCAGATGAAAGATGTGGTAAAATGTTGCGAATATCTGCACGATCTATGGGAAATGTTAAAACTTAAAATGTAAATTGAATTGCACCGACTGTATGGATTGCTGCACCGCATGCGGTTCTATATCTGCGTTGAAAAAGTCCCAATAGTACATCAAGCCCAGGCGGTTGCCATTTTTCAAAGGATAGGCCAGCTCGATGCGGGACTTAATGTTTTGTAACATATCAAAAGAGCCGATTTGCGCGTCTTCCCAGCCCTGAAAACCGTCTTCATCCGGAGGTACATTGTCCAAACCTGAATAATTCGGGCGAACGCCGTAGGTCAGCGCCGGCACAGTAAGCTGCCAACCCAGTATCCACTCTCGTTTCAAAAAACGAAAGTTACGCTCCACCGCCGCCGAAGGACCGATCGAGAAAAACAAATCATAGAAAAAATCAGAATTGATCAGCGACTGATGATCGCGGAAACTGCCCCAGGTCGTGATCATCCCGCCCAGGTGCAAATTCCATACCGTTTCCGGCTTGGAGATACGGTGCAGGTAGCCTCCATTGATCGCAAAGGTATAATTTTCAGTTGTCCTGCCGCTCTCTGCGGAAGCCTCGCCCAGCCAGAACAGCGCATCCACACGGTGCAAGCCTTTGGGCACGCGCCACTCGCCGCCGGTTTGAAATGCGATCTGCGTCCCGTCGTATGTCAAGGGCGACATGGCATCATCCTTTACCGTTTGCAGGGCGACACCTGTGCCCAGCTTGAGGTGGAAGGACTTTTCCGGTGCACTAGCTTCCTGCGCAAGCACAGAGGTCAATGCTATATAAAAAATGGTCAATGTCAGTGTCCAACGCATGTTATTGTGTTTGAGGTAAAAATAGGCAGCCTCCATCAAATCGCAAAGGGTAATCTGCAAAACTGTCGTGATATTTCTCATCGGTATTATATGGATTTATCTGAGAAAAGTCATAGCGAATGATGGGCAAGGGATTTAAATTATTGCTTCAAAGCTGTCATTAAATGAACCACATATGACACGTGTAAAGCCTTTTCATGGTGTTAGCGTAGAAGATACCTTGCAGCAACTTCAAACAGACAGGTATGGGCTTTCGGCAGTTGAAGCCAAAGCACGTCTGGAGCAATATGGATTGAACCAATTGCCTGAACACAAAAAGGTATCTCCATTTTTATTGTTTTTTCGTCAGTTAAAAAGTATGCTGGTGCTGATATTGTTGATCGCTGCCGGTATTTCTTATGCTACGGATCACATTGTGGACATGTACGTCATTCTGGCGGTAGTACTAGTGAATGCGATCATCGGATTTGTGCAGGAATGGCGGGCCGAGCGAGCGGTGGACTCACTCCGGCGGATGCTTGTACAAACTGCAACTGTTGTACGCGAGGGCAAAAAGTGGAATATTCCCGCTACCCAACTCGTACCGGGCGATGTAATTGTGCTGGAAGAGGGGAACAGCATACCGGCGGACGCGCGCATTTTTACCTGCCAGGATTTGCGCACCATTGAGGCTTCCCTCACCGGGGAATCGGCGCCACTAAGCAAGCATACCAATGTTTTGCCCACCGAAACGCCACTGGCCGAGCAGAAAAATATGGTTTGGAAAGGTACATTCGTAGCCGGTGGTTCGGCACGTTGCATCGTCACGGCTACCGGTATGCATACCGAGGTAGGCAAAATAGCAGAAACGCTCACAGAAATCCATGAAAAACCCTCGCACTTTCGGCGAAAAACGGATGCTTTGGCCCGCCAAATGGGCGCGCTCGCCGTTATCAGTGCGATGTTGCTCTTCGCTGTTGGTTACTTTTTGAATATTTACGAACTGGACGAATTACTGCTGGTTTCCATCGCAGCAATGGTATCGGCAATTCCGGAAGGGCTGCCGGCGGTGTTGTCTATTGTATTGGCAATCGGCGCCAATCGAATGGCCCGGCGCAATGCCATCATTCGGGAGTTCACTGCTACCGAAACGCTGGGCGCTGTCACCACTATTATCACCGATAAAACCGGTACGCTCACTCAAAATACCCTGACTGTGCGCAAAATCGCGCTGCCCATGGAAAGCGAAATAGATGTTTCGGGTGAAGGTTGGGAGCCCATCGGTAATTTGCTTCGAGACGGCAGTGTCGTCAATATCGAACGGCATAATGTTTTGCAGAAGTTGTTGCGCATTGCCGCACTTTCCAACAACGCAGTGGTATTGCACAATCAGGACACAGATCGTTATGACCTCATTGGCGACCCCACCGAAGGCGCGCTGGCAGTCTTGGCTCGCAAAGTAGGTATCCAACGCCCGCCCAAAGGTGAAGGGAGAATAGATGACCTGCCGTTCAATTCGCAGATAAAGCTGCGTGCTTCTCTGTATCAAGAACAAGAAGGCCGGGAACTATTTGTGGTCGGGGCGCCGGAGCAACTGCTCGAATTAACTGATACCGTGCTCACTCGTGGCGGTATCCAGTCCAAAGATGAAAAGATAGAGCGGATCATGCGCGATAGAATTGAATTGTATTGTTCAACAGCCATGCGCGTCCTGGCATTGGCTTATAAACCGATGAACGATAACTACGCCAAAATTAAGACTGGGGATGTTAAAGACTTGGTTTTAGTGGGGCTGGTGGCAATGATTGATCCGCCACGCCCCGACGTACGAGCAGCGGTGGAGAGCTGTCATCAGGCTGGTGTGCGCGTCATTATGGCTACCGGCGATCACATCAATACCGCCATCGCCATTGCCCGAGCTACGGGAATTATCACTCCAACTGACGACCGCAAAGTACTGGCGCTGACCGAGCGGCAACTGCTGCAACTGGATGAGGAAGAATTTGAAACCGCTATCCGCAATATCCATGTTTTTGCGCGGCTTACGCCAAATATGAAACTTCGCATTGCTGAAAAACTGCAGGAAATGGGCGAACTGATTGCCATGACGGGTGACGGCGTCAATGATGCACCAGCTTTAAAAAGAGCGGATGTAGGGATAGCCATGGGCATTATGGGTACGGATGTAGCCCGCGACGCCGCTCAGGTTGTACTGGCGGATGATAATTTTTCGACCATTGTCAGCGCCATTGAAGAAGGACGCATTGTATTTACCAATGCCCGGCAAACCAGTTTTTTCCTGGTCACAACTAATTTTGCAGAAATCATAACGCTGATCTCCGCCTTGTCGCTGGGTATGCCCATACCGCTCACTGCCACGCAGATACTTTGGCTCAACCTGGTCACCGATGGCATCGGCGATATTGCACTGGCTACCGAGCGTGGGCACGGAGACGTACTCCGGGAGCGCCCACTGACCAAGAAAGCGCATATTTTGCATTGGAATGTTCTGCCTTTCATTTTCATCAATGCATTGGTCATGGCCATTCTGTCGCTGAGTGCCTTCTATTTTTATTTACCTGCCGGCATCGAAAAAGCCCGCAGTGCTGTTTTCATTATCATGGCTTTCACGCAGTTGTTCAATCTCTACAACATGCGCGCACTCAAACAGTCTGTATTTAAAATCGGATTCTTTTCCAATAAGTACATCAACATTGCAGTGTTGGTTTCCTTCATTATCCAAATTGTCATTGTGGATATTCCGTTCTTCGAACAGATATTTCACTTCGACCCCGTGAGTGCCATTGAATTTATTGTGTTTATAGGCATGTCCTCGCTAGTCTTATGGGTAGGTGAAGCTTATAAATTCTGGCGATATTATTACCTGTCTAAATAAATACACAAATTATTATATTTTAAGTAAATAAAAATGAGTTTATGCCCTCTCGCCTGTTTTTTCAAAATTCCATACAACTCTGTAAACCTTTGCAAACATACTTTGTTCGAAAATCGCAGTTTTCATTGCTGTAAAACTACAATATTGAAACAAGTTTTAATACTGAGAATGATGAAGTTATTCCATAGCCTTGTAAAGATTACCTTTTTCTTAATGCTGACAGTTTCTGCGTTTGCGCAAAGCGGCATAATTAAAGGGCGCGTCACAAATAAAATCAACAACGAAGCCATTTTATTTGCCAACATCATAGTGGAAGGCGCCGGCAAAGGCACCACCACCGACGAAAATGGCTATTACGAAATCACCGGACTGGCGCCGGGTTTGTACAATGTGCGCGCCACTTACATCGGCTTTAATGACATGACGATCTACGAAATTCAGGTGACCAACGCCAAGCCTGCGGAGGTGAACATTCAAATGGAGGAAAATATTCAGCAACTTCAGGAAGTGGTGGTCAAAACCTCGCCCTTCCGCAAAACCGAAGAAAGCCCGGTATCCCTGCGCACCATCGGCGTAGCGGAAATCCAGCGCAATCCCGGAGGCAACCGCGATATTTCCAAAGTGGTGCAGGTGCTGCCCGGCGTGACGATCACCCCTGCTTTCCGCAATGACCTGATTATCAGAGGCGGTGCACCCAACGAAAATCGTTTTTTCCTCGATGACGTGGAAGTGCCGGTCATCAATCACTTCGCTACCCAGGGCGCTTCCGGCGGCCCTGTCGGTATTTTGAATGTGAATTTCATCCGGGAGGTGGATTTTTACAGCAGCGCCTTTCCGGCAAATCGCGGCAATGCGTTGAGCTCGGTGCTCGACTTTAAACAGCGCGACGGCCGCGACGACCGCTTCGGTGGGAACTTTATGGTGAGCGCCACCGACATCGGTTTGACCCTCGAAGGACCCATCGGCGAGAAAACCACTTATCTTCTCTCTGCGCGTCGCTCTTATTTGCAACTGCTTTTTCAGGCGTTTGAATTGCCGTTTTTACCGACTTACAACGACTTCCAGGCAAAGGTCAAATACAAAATCGACAACAAGAATGAGCTGACTTTCATTGGGTTAGGCGCCATTGATCAATTTCAGCTCAACCTCGATGCCAATGATACCGAGGAGCAGCAATTTATTCTCGACCAGTTGCCGGTAGCGCCACAATGGAATTACACAAATGGTCTGGTTTACAAGCGCTATGGCGAGGATGGCTACTGGACGTTTGTGCTGAGTCGCAACATGCTTAATAATCAAGCCGAAAAATACTTCCAAAACGACGATAGCAGTGAAGAAAACCTGGTGCTGCGCTACCATTCCCAGGAAATCGAGAACAAACTACGCATCGAGCATACGCTGCGCAAAGGCGATTACAAATTCAACTACGGCGGCGGCTACGAGTTTGTGAAATTCAACAACCGCACGTTCAACCGTATTTTTACTTCTGCCGGCCCTCAAACCATTGATTTCAGCTCGGCTTTCGATATGAACAAGTACTACTTCTTCGTGCAGGCGAGCCGCAAGTGGCTTGATGAGCGGTTGGTGCTGTCGCTGGGCGTTCGCACCGATGCCAATGATTATTCAGATGAGACGTCGAATCCGCTGGAGCAGTTGTCACCGCGCTTTTCGCTGGCTTATGCCTTCACCGAGCGTTTATCGTTCAATTTCAATACCGGTATTTACTACCAATTACCACCGTACACCATCCTGGGCTACCAGGAAGACGGCGTTTTTGTCAACAAAAACAATGGTATCCAATTCATTCGCAACACGCATCTGGTGGCTGGTTTGGAATTCAATACCGCGAGCAGCTCCAAGCTCACGCTGGAAGGCTATTACAAAAACTGGGACAATTATCCTTTCCTGATTCGAGACAGCGTGAGCCTGGCGAATCTTGGCGGAGATTTTGGCGTCGTGGGCAACGAACCGGCATTTCCCACTTCCGAGGGGCGCAGCTACGGACTGGAGTTTTTATTCCAGCAGCGTTTGTACAAGGGATTTTACGGCATTCTGGCTTACACGCTGGGCTGGAGCGAGTTTGAGGATAAAAACGGCGAGCTGATTCCTTCCGCCTGGGATTCGCGGCACATCCTGAATTTGACCATAGGGAAAAAATTCAAAAAAGACTGGGAAGTAGGTGTCAACTGGCGCTTCCAGAGCGGTCTGCCCACCACGCCTTTCGCCGATGCTTCCTCGCTGGTAAGCAACTGGGATGTGAACGGGCGGGGTATTCGCAATTTCAACCAACTCAACACCGGACGCACCGATCCGATCAATTTTATTGATTTCCGGGTGGATAAAAAATGGTTTTTTGATAAATGGAGCCTGAATGTATTCCTGGATATTGAAAACCTGACCGGTTACGGGGTGGGCAATGACCAGTTGATCCTCGATCGCCCACTGGATGAAACCGGCAAACCCATCGGCGGAGGAATCATCGTCAATCCTGATTCGCCACGAGAGCTACAACACTACCGCCTCAAAACCATTAACGATGCGACGGGTACCACGATTCCAAGTATCGGGATTATGATTGAGTATTAATGGTGTTTTGGTGCGATGGTGTTTTGGTTCCTGGCTTTGTTTCAGGATTCATAATACTTTCTAATTCAATGGATTGATCGTGTTTTCGATTTTCGGATCGCCGATGAAGATCACCTGACCTTTTTTATTGTTAAGCTGCTGAATTTCAATGCCTTCCCAGCGGTCGCCGCAGGCATTGTGCAATCGCGCAAATTCATCGAGGATAAGCGTACCACCCGGTTTGATTGTGATTTTGGCGAAAGCCGGCAAAGACACTCTGCATTTAATATTTAGCACGCCGCCGGGTTCGATGGTCAGATGCCCTTCCAGGTCTTTAGCGCCGCGCCATTCCACCGTATCGCGTATAAAAATATGGGTCTCATCGTGCAGAGTGCACCAATTCGGCTGTAGGAATTGGCGCTGCGGCGAATTTTCCTGAGCCATACGATAATGAATCCGCCCGATCTGGCAGGGCGTCCAGGCGTTTTGATAGGCGTTGTAATCCATGAGGTTATTGGAAGCGGCCGTATCGCAGGGCGGTTCGTTGGTGCGCACCCAGCAATCATTTTTATGCAAAGGCGTATCCTCGCAGCCATCATTATACGCCCAGGTGTGCGACAAGCCAAAAATATGACCGATTTCATGATTAAAAATACCGCGATAACTAATGGCCTCCCGACCATCTTCAAACATGCCCGCCGCTTTTACAAAATTGCCCAGAGCAACACCCACTCCGTAATTATTATACGTTTCAGAAGCCACGCTATCCGGATGATGCGGCATAATAAAAATATTTAGTACGGTATCCGTTTGCACCGAATACTTATCATTTACATCACGTTTGTGAATATTAGCATATTTACCTTTGTGAATATGATAACTTACCTCCTCATCATAATGAAAATAAATGCCTTTATCGAGCGGGTCATCAGAGCGGGGCGTGAGCACAAAGCGGTAGCGCGTAGGCAGCACGGGCGTATCGTTACCATAAGGCAAAAACATCTTTTGATTATCGGCGAGGCTGTTATTTATTTCTTTTAGTAAATCGTATGTAAAGTTAATGGCTTTTTCACCGGTGTAATTTTTGGAGCTGTCGGCAGCGTTCATCCAGTGGAAGTTCACACGTACGTACTTCATAGGCGTATGATCCAGATGCGCGGTATCGGGAATGTAAGATTCGGAATTATAACAACTGCTTTGGGAAGCGCGCGGACTCAACGAGCCTTGCTGGCGCAGGGCAGGTTGAAATCGTACATCTTCTTTGGTGATAAAACGGCTTTGGAGTTTGGGGCTGCAAGCGTTTATTATAAGTGTAGTAAAAAAAGTAAATAAAAATAAATATTTTTTCATATTTTGGAAACAGCTGATTGCAAATTGCTAAAATTAAGAGCACTTTCGAAAATAAACAATTTGCAATCAACTATTAACAATTCAATAATTACCAACTGCCTCCTGCTCCGCCGCCACCAAAACTTCCACCGCCAAAGCCTCCAAAACCGCCGCCACCGGACCAGCCGCCACCGCCGCTGCTTCCGCCACCGCCAATGGGTGGAATGAAGATCCAGCCGCCGCCACCGCGATTGCGATGCCGACCTTCATCATAACGACCACCACGCCAGTAACCGCCGTCATCGTCGTCATCATCGTGCCCTTTCCCGGAACGAATCGCCGCGATCAAGATAAACAGGAAAAAACCGACGATAAAGGCAAGAATAATGAGTCCTATCACCAGATCAGCGGTACTTCCTTCTTCATTATGATCTGCAGTGTATTCGCCGGCAGCGTAAGAAATAATCGCATCGGTCGCACGGTCAACCCCCTGGTAATACTGCTGATCCCGAAAAGCGGGTTTGATAATATTTTCGATAATACGTTTGGCAATGGCATCCGGGAGAAAGCCCTCTGCGCCATATCCTGTCTGGATATAGATCTGACGATCTTCTAACGCAACATATATGAGAATACCATTATTCTTATCACCTTGACCAATCCCCCAACTTTCCGCCAATTGATAGGTATAATTAAAAATATCATCTCCATCCAGCGAGCGTTCGGTTACAATAGCGATCTGAGTAGAAGTGGAATCATCATAAGCCACCAGTTTGTTTTCCAGCGCCTGTTCTTCCGAAGGGCTGAGCATGCCGGCGTAGTCATTGACCAGGCGCGGCGGATTAGGCCTGGGCGGAATTTGTTTGGCGAAAGCCAGCGTGACTGCCAAAGATAAAACCAGGGTAAAAAGATATCGAAATGTCATTGGAATCAATGTTTTAAGGGACACCAAACAAGTCTGGTGGTTACTTTAGCCAAACAAGTTTGGCTGTTACTTACTGTACGAAATTTCGTCCGGCAATTCATTCTCATCGTCCGATTGGTATGGAAAATGTACTTTCAGCTTCTCTCCTACCTGAGCAATTGCCAGGCAGATGCCATCGGCGAAAGCACCTTTCTTAAAATGTTCCTGCATCAAGTCCCGCTCCTCCTGCCAGAAGTTTTCGCCCACTTTCTCGTGGATGCCTTTATCACCGACTATGGCAAACTGATGATGCTCCGGGGCAATAAAAATAAGCACGCCGTTGCGCGCCTCGGTTTTGTGCATACCGAGTTTGGCAAAGGTTTGCTGCGCTTCGGTCACGGCGTCTTTTTCCAGCGTTTTTTCCAAGTGTACCCGAATCTCGCCGGAGGTATTTCGCTCCGCTTCCTGGATGGCAGTAATGATACGTTTTTCCTCGTCTTTATTAAAAAATGCAAGCATTTGCTGGTGTTATGGTGCGATGGCTCAATGGTGTTTTGGTGCGATGGTGTTATGGTTTTATTTTCAAACCAAGAACATTACACCACAACACCAAAACTCGGTAGCACTGAATTATTCAAAATTAACTTCGGGTGCGTTTTGTGCGCCTTCTTCCGCCTGGAATTGCGGCTTTTGCTCGAAACCAAACATGCCGGCGTACAAGTTACCCGGGAAGCGACGGACTCTTTTATTGTAGCTTGTTACAATATCGTTGTAATTGTCGCGCTCCACTTTAATGCGGTTTTCGGTTCCTTCGAGTTGAGCCTGAAGCTCCAGGAAATTCTGGTTGGCTTTCAGTTCCGGGTAGCGTTCCACCGACACCAAGAGTCGGCTTAGGGCGCTGTTCATTTCGCCATAAGCATTCTGGAATTCCTGCATTTTTTCCTGCGTCAGATTCGAGGCGTCAATATTCACGCTGGTCGCTTTGGCGCGGGCTTCGGTCACGCGAGTGAGGGTTTCCTGTTCAAAATTGGCATAACCTTTTACGGTATTCACCAGATTGGGAATCAGGTCGGCACGGCGCTGATAGGCGCTTTGCACCTTACTCCAGGCATTTTCCACATTTTCCTCCGCATCCACGAAGGTATTATAAGAGCTGCATCCGCTGACAAATAGGATCAGACCCAGCGCGATTACAATTAAAATGGCTACTAATGATCTCATTGGATAGAGTTTTGTTTTGATTATTTAAAGTAAAATATAGTCATTTCAGTTCAAATCTTATTTGCTCTTTCGAAGAACGGAGCCTTTTTGACGACGAGGGTTGTGGAATTGTCCCATCGCTTCATGGTTTCCTGGTTTTCAAAAATGATTCTAATAATTCCATTGCCCCTTTTGAGGTAGAAAGTTTACCTTCCAGCACCCGTTGTTCAATGGTTTTAAGTCGGGCTTTTACATTTTCATTATTATAAAAATAATCCCGCAGTTGCCCTTCAATTGTCTCGTAGAGCCAGTGCCGTGCTTGCTCCCGACGATTTTGTTCAAAAAAACCATTTCCGCGGGTGAATTTCTGAAAACCTTCAATCAAATTCCAAATCTCAGGAATCCCCTCGCCGGATAAAGCCGAGCAGGTAACCACCGGAGGCGTCCAGTTGCTGGCTTTGGGCGGGAACAAGTGCAATGCATTGCGATACTCTTGTCGGGCGCGTTTCGCAGCGGCAAGTCGCTCACCATCAGCTTTATTGACCGCCAGAATGTCTGCCATTTCTACAATGCCGCGTTTAATGCCCTGCAATTCATCGCCGGCGCCGGGTTGCAGGAGCAACAAAAAGCAATCCACCATCGAGTGGACGGCGATTTCCGATTGACCCACGCCCACTGTTTCCACAATAATCGTATCAAAACCAGCCGCTTCACAAAGCAAAATAGTCTCGCGGGTTTTGCGCGCCACACCTCCCAACGAGCCGCCCGCAGCCGAGGGACGGATAAAGGCATGGTCATTCGCGGAAAGCTGCACCATACGTGTCTTATCGCCTAAAATGCTGCCCTTGCTCAATTGGCTGGAAGGATCGATCGCCAAAACTGCAATTTTATGCCCCTGCCCAATCACATGCATCCCGAAAGCATCGATAAAAGTACTTTTACCCACACCCGGAGTTCCCGTGATACCAAGACGAATGGAATCGGCTTTTCTGGTCAGGCATTGCTCGATAATTTCCTGGGCCAATAGCTGATGTTCACGGCGAGTACTTTCCAATAAGGTGATCGCCTGGCTCAGCACTACCCGGTCACCATCGATAATACCCTGTACAAATTCTTCGGCGGTACGCATTCGCCGGTTTTGCTTACGCAAATTTGGATTGATGCTATGGCTGGTATCTGGATTCAAGTTGTTGGTCGCTTGTTACTGTTTATTTGTTAGTTTGAAACTAAAACAATGATGTTTTTTAAACAAAAAAGTGTCAATTTTCCATCTTCACATTCCCTTTACACTGGTTAAAGTTGTTAGGACAAATAAATCAGAATTTTAACATTTCAAAACACGCGCTGATAATCAACACTTTATATTTAATTCTGAAATTAACATTTCTCCAGCGAATATCTGCAAAGTGGTTAAACTTTCCTAATTCCATACAGTCAGACTTTTACCCTATTGCACCGTTCATTTTTTTGCTTCTTCTTTGTGGCATACCAATGAACACAATCTTTTTCACTTTGAATTACTAAAGCACCCAAAATTGAATGAAACAATCTACATGACTTTTACAAATTCCCAAAACATGTCTGTCCCCGGTTCCGAATGAAAACTTTTTATAAAAACTTGAGGTGACACCTTTTGGCTAAGATGTCACCTCTGTTTATTTCGCCGATCTGAGATCAGCGTTATAAATATCCGCCAGTGGTGGGTCGCAAATTTTCGGTAATCTATTCAAAATGGTCAAACCGTGATTGCCTTGCGCTCTTATCGCTGCCTGCCCTGGTGGTTTTTGTTTGAAGTTTAAGGTTCAAAGTTTAAGGTTCGAGGTTAAAAAGTTATCACAAATCATTGTCAGCTCTTTTACAAAACGCCGATTTGATTTGCCAAGTATCTTACCAAAAAGCTTTTATCACAGCGAGGCTTTTCATAATCCATTTAATTTGTTATTGCAATTATTTACCAAACCTCTAAAACCTTAGTCTATGCAAACGAAACATTACACGATTCTTACTTTTTTATTATTCCTCGCTACTTTTGAAACATTTGCACAATCTAATTCACTAACTGTACTCGACCCGCGCCGGGGCAACTGGACCAGCCGCCAGGGTACCATCGAAGAAGCTACATTCGTGGTGCGCCCCAAGGGCATTTACCTGCAAGTGGACATGTACCTTACGTTCTCGGCAAAGCAGACTTTTTTTAGTCCGAATGACACCCTGGAAGTAGTGCTGAATTTCAACCTGCCCAGCCAATCCATCGTACACGACTCCTGGTTATGGATTGATGATCAGATCATTAAAGCGGATATTCTCGACCGGTGGACAGCGTCCAACATCTACGAAGACATCGTAGGCAGAAGGCAAGATCCTTCCATCTTGTTCAAAAATGGTGAAAACAACTACCAGTTGCGCATTTTCCCCTTGCCCGCAAATAAATCCCGTAAGGTCAAAATCAGCTATCTGACGCCCATGAACTGGAGCAATACGCAGGTGACGGCGCCGCTTCCCCTGGATATCCTGCGAACTTCCGCGCATCCTACGGCGACACAGATACGCACCTGGCTGGATGGAGAATGGCGAAACCCAGTGATTCTGGGCAACTCCGATGCCGAGTTCCAGTTAATGAATGACCCCGATTTGGGCGATTATTATTTAGCTGTTTTGTCGAATCATGATATTCAAAATAGCTTGTCTTTTGCCACCGACTCACCGATGAAAAATAATATTTACCTTTCAAAATTCGACCAGGACGGGGAGAAAGGCATTTACCAATTGGTATTTTTTCCAAGTGAAATGATTGACAATCAAAAGATTAGAAGCGAGAAAATCGTTGTCTTGTTCGATTACACGCCAAATGCCGGGTCAGATTTTTCCAAAGCGGATATTGTCAATCAAGTGAGCCAGCAACTGAGCCAAACTCTGAGCGGTCGCGATTCCTTTAATATTGTTTATGCCCAACTCAACACCAAGACCTTCAGCAATACCTGGATGCAAGCTGATTCTCAGACCGTTGTGGAGACTTTCGACGATTTTGGCACGGGGCAAATCCCCGATTATACCAATCTCCCGGCCTTGCTCGGCGAAGCGATTGATTTTATTAAAGAAAACGGCGGCGAAGGTAAAATTATGATCGTTGCCAATACGTATCAAATCCAGGATATTAATAGCGCTAACCAATTGATACACAATCTTCAAGACGCCATTGACGATGATAATATTTCATTTTTTATTTATGATTTTGCCAATCCACAAGCCATCGGTTGGAATTGGTTTGGCGGGCAATATTATATTGGTAATGAATATTTTTACTTAAATCTGGCACGACTGACCACCGGTGATTTTATTACAGCTTATAATCGGGATTTTAATAATTATAATTTCAATTTTAAAAATAATATTTCCGAATTTTTTGATGCGGCTACCGCGTTGGATGGCTTTATTGATTTGCATACAAAACTGGAAAGCGGCTTTTGCCACAGCCGGTATAACGTTGGTAATCAAGGCAATGTAATTAATTTTCGAAAGCCTTTTATGCAAGTTGGTAAATATGAAGGAAATTTTCCATTTATCATAGAAACGGCGGGCACTTTTGAGGGTTCCAGTTTTTCAAAGCGATTTGTAATAAACGAAAATACAGCATTTACAAGCGATACGCTCGCACAGGAGGTGTGGACCGGAAATTATATTCAGACGCTGGAAAAGTCTTCGAGCGCCAATTCCGTCATCGCGGAGGTCATTCGTGAAAGCATCGAGGAGCGGGTTTTGTCTAATTACACCGCATTTATTTGCCTGGAAGAGCAGCGCGGTGGTTATGTCTGCACCAATTGTAACGATGAAAGCGGCGGCCCGACGGTTGATACAGATAACGTGCCTTTAGACAGCTTAATAAATATTATCATTTCCCCTAATCCGTTTTCTGATCGTGTTACTATTACCCTGGCGTTTGAAGAAAATACTTCGCTTGATGATTATTCATTCGCTATTTACAACATGATGGGGCAGCAGGTAAAAGTCTTTAATGATATTCCAAATACTGCTACCGACCGACTCGAACTCACCTGGGATGCGCGCGATGCTTCCGGTCAAAACGTGGCTGCGGGCGTGTATTTCTTTGTAATCCAGACACCACAGGGCAGGCAGAGTTTCAAATTAATGAAATTGTAAAGCAGCCAGATACAGCTTTCCGAAGTTTGTATAAGCTTCGGAAAGCTATTTTTTATTCAAAATGCTTTCCAGATTCGCTGGGGAGTAGTTAATAGATTTCAGCGTTTTATGATCTCCTTTACGGTAAACTAAATAAACCTCGCCTTCTTTATGAATATAGCACTCAAATCCTTTAGTTTCTTCATAATGACGCACGGTAGCTTCGGCCTCTTCCAGGCTATGGCAGGTTTTGCTCATGTTGGAGCGCTGCACCTCATCGAATAAAGCCTTGAATTTCTCGCCCAACCCAAATTCCAGCACCGCGCCGATCAACACATACTGCATATCGCACAGGGCATCCGCCACTTCTACGATATCTTTATCCTTGATCGCATCCTGCAATTCTTCCAGTTCTTCGGCGAGCAGCGCCACGCGCAGGCGGCAGCGTTCCTCGGCGGGGATCGTGGGCTCCGACAGAATGGGGTGACGAAAAGTGCGGTGAAATTCTGCAACCTGATTGAGCGCGTCCAGTTTTTCCATGCTTTTTGACTTGTAGTTTTGGTGATTTTATGGCGCAAAGGTAGAAATTGAGTATCTTAAACCCGCTGCCGGAGAAGCATTATTTCCCAACAGCCTGTTGGTAAAATTGATTGATTTTGAAAATTTTGGCTGTTTTTTGAAAAAAATCACTTTTTACCCATAAGTTTGCAACTTATTTGAAGGAAAATCACTTTTCCGGTTGTGGTAATCCATTTTTTTAACCCAAAATCACAACTCAACGCGAGGTGACAAACAGATACTTCGACCTTATTGACCAGACGTTTTACTTCCCGCAGGAAGGCTTTGACATTGAAGATGGCTATTTGGTTTTTAATGGAATTCCGCTGATCCATCTCATTAAAAAGTACGGCACACCGCTCAAACTGACCTATTTACCCAAAATTGGCTTGCAAATCAAAAAAGCGCGCAATCTTTTTACGCGTGCCATGAAGTCGATGGGCTACCACGGTCAGTATAACTATTGTTATTGCACCAAGAGCAGCCATTTCAGCTATGTACTGAATGAAGTGCTCGATCATGACGCGCACATCGAGACTTCGTCGGCATTTGATATTGATCTGATCCGACGCCTGCATGCCAAGGGCAAGGTGGATAAACAGGAAACTATCATTATTTGCAACGGCTTCAAGCCGGAAAACTACCTGAAACGAATCGTTGATTTGATTAACGATGGCTTCAACGTGATTCCGGTAATTGACAATAAACACGAGGTTGATTACTACGAACAGCACGTCAACGGTGAATGCAATATTGGCATCCGGGTCGCGACCGAGGAAGAACCGAATTTTGAGTTTTATACCTCGCGCCTGGGCATTCGCAATGCGGAAGTGATCAACTTCTATAAAGAAAAAATCGCCGGAAACGAGAAATTCAGGCTGCGTATGCTCCACTTCTTCGTGGATACCGGCATTCGCGATACGCTCTACTATTGGGGCGAGTTGCGCAAAGCAATCAAGCTTTACTGCGAACTCAAGCGCCTCAGCCCGGATTTGCACGCCATCAACATCGGCGGCGGTATGCCAATCCGCAATTCGCTCGGTTTTGAATTTGATTACAAATACATGATCCGCGAGATCGTGCGCCTGGTGCTCGACACCTGCGAAGAAGAAGACGTGCCCGAACCGGATATTTTCACCGAATTTGGCAAATACACAGTGGGCGAAAGCGGCGCTACTATTTTCTCGGTGCTGGCGCAAAAGCAACAGAACGACTCCGAGGTGTGGTACATGATCGATAATTCGCTGATGACTACCCTGCCCGATGCCTGGGGCATAGGCGAACGTTTTGTGCTATTGCCGATCAATAAGTGGAACAATGAATATCGTCGGGTCAATATTGGCGGCTTAAGCTGCGACAACTCTGATTATTACAATTCCGAAGTGCACCAGAGCCAGGTATATCTGCCTGCGGTTGATCCGGGCGATCCGGAACCGCTTTATCTGGGTTTTTTCCATACGGGCGCTTACCAGGACGCGATTAGCGGTTTTGGTGGCATCAAGCATTGTTTGATTCCGTCACCCAAACACGTGATCGTAGACAAAGACGCCAAAGGCAATCTGGTGGACGTGTTATACCAGGAAGAGCAATCGGCAGAAGCGATGCTGCATATTCTGGGGTATTGAGTAACTGCCAAACTTGTTTGGCAATGGGAAACGCTAAATGTATGTGGCATGCCTATAAAACCAAACAAGTTTGGTCATTACTTTTTTCTAAAAAACTTGAATCCTCAAGTCTCCAACTTTTGAAGGATAATTAGTACTTTTGAGATAATTCAAAAACTACACCTGAAGCCATGTCCAAAAAAAAATCAACCTCCCGCACGAAAGAATTATCTAAAACCGAAGAAGCGGCAAAAACACCTCCTATGCAGATACCTACGCCTATGCCCTCCAGCATGGTCAATACGATCACGCTTTCCGCGGATATGAACACGATTTATCTGATCGAAAGCGGCAGGGTAATTCCGTATTCGTTGTATTCAATCGGGGGCGTTTTGATCGGGCTTGTCGGTGGGCAACTGACGATCGTCTCAGCCCTGGAACCACAACCCGACCCTGGCAAAGCGCCGCTAGAAGTAACATCCAGATCAGCCGCTATCCCGGTGGTAAAATCCTTGAAAGTATCTGTGGACAGAAGCCAGTGGACGATTTTGTTCTTGCCCAAAGTCAGTCGGATTTCCATCATCGGCGCTACAGATATTGATGTCAGCCTGACAGGAGGAGATACCAATCCACAACTGGAAGGTTACTTATTTGATCTTCGGGAAGGATACATAAACATACGCCGTTCAGGGGATTCTCTGATTGCTGTTTCCGTACCAATGAAAGCTTAATCGCCAGCTTGCTGAAGGTTTGACTGCATTACGCGGGCGATGCTCTTCTTGCTGATTTTGCTTTCGACCCAAAGCAATACGAGTTCTTCCAAACCCAGCGGGATCTTGGCGCCCTTGTTTTTCAAGTCAGCGATATAATCTTTGAGGGTTTGCAAAACACGCCGATGTTCGGCCGGAGAGCTGTTGTGCAATCGCTTGATATAATTCAGCATGTTGAGATTAAAGTTCTCCTCTCCTCTTTGTGCTTTTTTTAAATAGCGGGAAGTATTTCGGATACAGGCCTCAATCGCTTCAAAGTCGCCGACTTCAAATACGGCCACCAGATTCAGTATCCTGCTGGCATTTTTAATGTCTTCCCGCACCAAGGGTTTGCTATGGTTGATAAGCTTTTCTACCCATTTTACACAAGATTCAAAGTCCTCCGTCATAAACAAAAGCGTAGCCACATTAAAAGTGATAACCATTTCGCTTCCGGCTCCAATATCGTATTGTTTCAAGCCTTTTTCAATGCGATTTACAATATTTTTGACGTCTTTAAAATCTCCGGTGTTGATATAATACATCAACCGGTAGGCCGTCGTTTTTTGAAACAGCACTTTTTGATCGTGCAAGTTTTTCGGCTGTTCTTTCTCTAATTTTTCCAACAGGACAGGCACCTGAAGCAACTTATCATAGTTAGAAAAAGTCGCATGTATTAAATTTGAAAAATCAAACACATATCTCGAAAACTCTTCTTCTTTATACTTAGAACTGCTATCCCAGCACTCCACAATTTTAGAGAAATATTGGTACACCTGGTCAGGCTCGTCCAGCAATTGATATAACAAAGCCATGCTCTGGAAAAAACGAAGCTTTCCCTGAATTGTAGCCGGTTCGGTGTCCTGGATTTCAATCAAATGGCTAAACTGATGTTTTAGCGTTTCTTTTTGATGAATATCTGAACGCTGCTGCGGGTTTTTGCGAATTTCAATCAACAAGCGATCCAGCGTATCCAGATAAGTCAATTCTTCTTTTAATTTGCCCAAGCCATTCGATTTTTCTGTGATCAACGCCTCCAGATCCTCTTCATAATCCTTTGGTTTTGTGTCCCTTAGCAACCGCCGATGCTCTTTGTTCAGCTCAAGCACTGAGAGTTGATCGCCCAACTCATAAGCCAGGTTTTTGGCAATGTTCAGCCGCTCCTCGCTTTGCTCGTACAAGCCGCGCTCATACAGGTATTTGGCATCCAGCATCAATTCCTTGATACGAGCCGCGTGGGAATTGGCGCTGCGATAGTCGCGCATACTGCGCAGAATGGCTTCATAGAGATAGTTCTTGTCGGTGGGAAGGTTTTTCGGGAATTGTTTTTTGAGTTTTTGCTCGTCGTACACATCCATTTCATTGATGGCGTGAAACAACTCCAGGTAGCGCGCCGCCTTGCGCCCGCTCTTTTGCGCATCAAGCGTAAAATAGCGTTTTT